>JAKSUF010000140.1 GCA_024409145.1 archaeon
TACTATGGGTTTCGGTCTATGGGAATTTCATTTTGCTGCCAGCCTTTTTTTATCGTATTTTTTTTAGTTTTAGTATTTACGAACTATTTTTATTATTCTTTTTTTAAAACTTTTGATAAAATTTATAATCTTTTAAAAACTAATTAATTATTATAATTAAAGAGTAGTGTTAAAATGGTTAATGTTTTTGTTCCAGCTCATATTACTGGTTTCTTTTCAATTTTTGATAATGAAGATTTATTAAAAAAAGGTTCTCTTGGTGTAGGTGTTCTTTTAAATAAAGGTGTGATAACAAATATCTCTCAAGTATATGATAATGATGATTCATTAAATTTATATTTTTCTAATAAACTTGCTATTTTAATTAATGGAAAACAAGATATTTTAAATCAAAATATTGTTTTAAAAATTTTTGAATTAATGTTAAATGATTTGTCTGAATTTAGAATAAAATTTGATGAATATTTAACTTCTAATTCTTATATTTTAATTAGTCAGAATATAGAAGTCCCTATTGGTTGTGGTTTTGGAACATCTGCAGCTTCAGCTATAGGTACTGCAATTTGTATTAATGAGTTTTTTGATTTAAATTTATCAATAAATCAATGTGGCAAATATGCTCATTTAGCTGAAGTTTTATTTGGAAGTGGATTAGGTGATGTAATAGCTGAACTTTCAAATGGAATTGTTAAACGTATTCAACCTGGAGCTCCTGGAATTGGGGATGTTGAAAATATTGTTTCTGAAGAAGAATTATTTGTTCTAACAAAAACCTTTGATTCAATAAATACTTCTTCTATTATTGAAGATCCATTTCATAAACAATCTATTACAAATATAGGTGTTAATTTAGGTTTAGAATTTGATAATGATCCATCACCTGAAAATTTTATGAAACTTTCATTTGAATTTGCTAATAAAACTAATTTAATTACAAAAGATATATTGGATATTTCTAATATGTTAAAAGATAAATCATTAGGGGTTTCAATGGCTATGTTAGGTAATACTGCATTTGCGTTATTGACTGTTAATCAAAAAGAGAATATCTGTGATAATAAATTTATGAAAGATTTTAATTTGTATAAAATTGAAACAAGAGGTATTAAGATATGGTAATTAAACTTAGTTATGATATTGATGTTTATCGTAATCAATTAAATAATTTAATTAAATCTACTGATTTAATAGTTGAGTTAGGGTGTCATGTTGGGAATTCAACTAAAATTATTTCTAATCTTGCTTGTGATGGTTATGTAATTGCTATTGATAATAGTCCTGAAGCTATATCTGTTATGAATAATTTAGAAGAAAATAATGATAATATTGAATTTATTAGTGCTGATGTTCGTCTTCATGATGTATTAGAAAAGGTTACTCATCGTTTATTAGAGTTAAATGGTGATTATTCTAAAAAGAATAGTTTATGTGATATTTTATCAATTGATTTAGGTGGAGGATATCACCCAGATACTGTTTTTAAAGTTTTTTATATTTGGTCTTCAACACTTAAACCTAAAATAACTTTAATTAGGAATAAGGGTTTAATTGACTTTGTAAATTCTGCTAAATTTACAGAAAAAATAGTTTCTGAGGAAGGTTATCTTCAATCTTATGAAAATCAAGGAATTCCTCCTCAAATAAAAGAGTTTTCTTTATGGACAAATTCTTTAGATATTTAATTTTATTTTTTACTATTCATTTTCTTATTTTTATCATATACTTTTAAGATTGTAATGATTTTGTTGCTTCTTGTCCTGCCAGATATCCTGTTGAAAAAGCAATTTCTAAGTTGTATCCTCCAGTTGGACCTGCCATTTCAAGAACTTCTCCTACGAAATATAATCCCTCAACAAATTTTGATTCTAATGTTTTAGAGTTAATTTCTTTAGAATTAATTCCACCTATTGTAATTTTAGATGTATCTATTAATAAATTTTCAATTTTATAAGGCATAGCTTTTAAAGTTTGTGCTATTTTATTTTTATCTTTTTTAGTGATACTTGCCATTGTTTTGTTAGAACTAACTCCTATTGTCATTAAGAAGTAATCTATGAAATTTGAAGGTAAAAATACTTTTAAATAGTTTTTTATTTTTGTAGTTCCATTAATTGGTGTTTCTTTAGTTATTCTATTTTTAATTTCTTCTTCAGTTAAATCAGGACATAAATCTATATTTATTATTTCTTTGAATAATTCATTTTCACTGTCATTCTCTCTAAGTAAATCATAATTTGATTTTTCTAAGAGTTTATTACTTATATTTATTATTGCAGGTCCAGTTAAACCATTATGGCTTATTAAAACATTTCCTTTTTCTTTTATTTTTTTCTTTTTATCTTTAAATGATACTTCTACATTTTCTAATACCATTCCAGATAATGTAGTAAGTAAAAAATCTTCAACTTCGAAAGAGACTAAACCTGGTTTAATTTGAGTAATAGTATGATTCATATGTTTTGCTAATTTGTATCCATCTCCTGTGGATCCTGTTGTTTGGTAACTAATCCCACCAGTAGCTACAATTATTTTTTCTGCTATTATTGTTTCATTAGCATCTATTTCATTATTTATATTAAATCTAAATATAGGTTTCATTTCATCATTGAGTTCATGTTCAATTGATTCAGCATCTACTTCTGTTTCTAGTAAAATTTCTACTTTTAATTCATCAAGGTATTCCTCGAGTATGTCTAAGATAACTTCACTATCTTCATCATCTGGGAAGACTCTTTTTTGATCTTCTTCGTGAAAACTTATCCCTGCATCTTCAAATATTGCTAATATTTTATTAGGAGGTAATGTATGTAATGCATGTTTTGTAAAATTTTTGTTTTTATTATAATATTTAATTTGTTCATTAATTGGAGTGTTATTTACTATATTACATCTTCCTCCACCTGTTAATAGAAGTTTTTTACCTAATGTGTCATTTTTTTCTATTAATACAATCTCTTCTCCACTTCCTAAATCTTGTGCTGCTTTAATTGCAGCCATCATCCCAGAAGGACCTCCACCTATAATAGCAATTTTGTAATTATTCATAATATTCATTTTTATACTTTGGTATATTAATATTTTTCTTAAATTGTTCTTTTTAAACTAATTAAGATACTAATTTTATCTTCTTAATTAGTTAATGTAGTTTTAAGTTATAATCTATTATTTAATTAATTATTTATTTATTCATTTTATTAATTAGTTTTAATTGAATTAAAGTTTTAAAAAAAATGGATGATACAGGTTATAGATGATCAAGTATGAAAGTTTTAAAAACCGATTGTATAATTAAAGAAGAAAAATTAGAAAAATGTTATTGTAAATTTAAAAAATAAAAAAGAAATAAGTAAAATATTTAATTTTACTTATGGGGTTAATCTGTGTCTGTCTCTTGGGAAGAGAACAGTTTCACGTATGTTTTCAACACCAGTTAAAACCATTGCTAACCTATCTGCACCTACACCCCATCCAGCATGAGGTGGCATACCATATTCAAATGCTTTTAAGTATGCTCCAAATCCATCAGGATTTAAATCTCTTTCAATCATTTGTTTAACTAATACATCGTATTGATGTACACGAGTTGCACCAGATGAAATTTCTAAGTTTTTATACATTAAATCGAATGCATGGCTAATTTCTGGTCTGTCTTCATATGGCATTACATAGAATGGTTTAATTGCAGATGGCCAATCAGTTAAGAAATAGAATCCTTCTTGAGTATCTCCTAAAACTTTTTCAGCTTCTCTAGATAAATCTTCTCCCCATTCCATATCTACACCTTTAGAATTAATGATATCTACTGCGTCATCATATTTAACTTCAGGGAATGGTCCTTCAGGAATATCTAATTCAAATCCAATTTTTTCAAGTTCTTCTGCACAGTTTTCTTTAGTGGACTGAAGAATTCTAGTAATCATATTGTCTAAAATATTCATTACATCAACATCATCCATGAATGAAGCTTCCATATCAATAGATACTGCTTCATTTAAGTGTCTTAAAGTATCATGTTCTTCTGCTCTGAAAATTTGGCCAATTTCGAATACTTTATCAAATCCTGCACCCATCATCATTTGTTTGTATAATTGAGGGGATTGTCCAAGGAATGCTTCTTTTTCAAAGTAAGTAATTGGGAAGAGTTCAGTTCCTCCTTCAGTAGCTGAAGCTACAAGTTTAGGAGTATTGATTTCGATAATTCCTTCTTCATCAAAGTAATTACGAATAGTTTTGAACATATTTGCTTTTATTTTAAAAATTGAACTTACATTTGCTTTTCTTAAATCTAAGAATCTGGAATTTAATCTAGTATCAATTTCAGCTTTAACTTTTTCAGTAGGATCCATTGGTAATGGTTGGTTAGCTAAATTTAATAAAGTAATTTCCGCAGGGATAATTTCTACACCATTTGGAGCTTTTCCTGCTTCTTGAACAGTACCTTTAATAGCTACAACAGATTCTTTTCTGAGTGCTCTTAAATCATCTAAAATTTGAGCATCTACTTTTTTACTTGGTGCTGTAATTTGTATAAGGCCATCTCTGTCTCTGATAATTACAAAGATAATTCCACCTAAATCTCTAATTTCATGTACCCAACCCATTAATTGAATTTCTTCTCCAGTAATTTCTGGATTAATATCTTTTGAATAATGAGTTCTTCTTAAGTCACCTAATAAATATTCCATTTTATCTACCTTTAATTTAGTATTTTGAATAATTTATTGTTATATTGTATAGTAATTTATAAAATTATTAAATTATTAAAAATATTTTTTATTATGAAAAATTTATAATAGTATAATAAT
>JAKSUF010000141.1 GCA_024409145.1 archaeon
TTAAATTTATAAATTAATAGTTTATTTTAATGATTTATTCATAATTAACTATTAAGTATATTATTAATTTATTTAGTGATAATTTAGTTAGTCTAGCATTCATATTTAATATTTTAATAATATGCATTAACTATTAAAAAACTTTATGTGAGGAATTAAATGGCGTATTCAGGTAGTTTTCTTTTAGGTATACCAGGATTTGGAGTTGTTTTAGATGCATTAAATCATATCTTTAATCCTTTAATTGCTTTAGATCCAACACCAAATAATCCTATACTTAGTGTATTTATAATTGCACTTGGTGTTTCTATCTTAACTACTGTAGCTCAAAAGTTACTTGTAGATCAAGATAAAATGAATGAAATGCAAGCAAAATCAAAAGCACTCCAAAAAGAAATGAAAGAAGCAAGAGCTAGTGGAAATAGTAAAAAAATGGCTGAGATTCAAGCTAAACAAATGGAATCTATGAAAGATACTAATCAAATAATGATGATGTCTTTTAAACCAATGATTATTACCATGGTTCCTATTTTATTAATGTTTGCTTGGATGTGGTCTTCTTCGATTCATAATATCCTTATAATTCTTCCTCCTGGAGTTTATTATTGTACTTTAACCCCAGTATTCCACTGGATAGGATTACTTTTCTACGGTGGACAACTTTCAACTATACCATTTTCTATTGGTTGGTTATTCTGGTACTTTATTTGTACTATGGGTTGTTCCCAAATTCTCAGAAAATATTTAGGATTCAAAAATGGATTCTAATTTAATTTCATTTGATTAAAGTTATATCACTAATTTATTTAGTTTAACTTTATCATTTTTTATTAAAGTACGATAAATAGTGTAATACTATTTTAATGGATTTATAATTAATTGGCATGTTAAGTGAGTTTATTACTTAATTTGGGTTGATTATATTGAAATTAAAATTAATTTACTTAATCTCTAGATTTAAACTTAATTAATATTTATGTCCTTAGTAAGTGGATATTATATCAATAGTTAATTGATATTATTCCTTAATAAGTTGATATTTTTATTTAATTTATTTTTGAATTAATAAGATTTATAGTAAAGTATATATTAATTAATAATCATATTATATAATGTTATTAAGTTAACATGACGACAATTTATGATAATTAATTAATCATTCATAATAATTACATTTAACAGACGAATATTTATGTAATTATATGAGTTAATCTGTAATTAGTATATTGATTGTAATGTTAAATTAAATCAATTATTATTTTTGAATTTAATTTCATTAATATAATAAATTACGGAATTTATAAACAAATTAGGTGAGAACATGCCTGAAAATAGATTTAGATCAAGATCATATAAAAGAGTTAACAAAACAACTCCTGGTGGAGAAACTGTTTTAAGATATAAAAAGAAAAAACCATCTAAGCATGTATGTGCTGAATGTGGTGCAGTATTACATGGTGTTCCAAGAGGACGTCCTTATGAGATTAACAAATTAGCAAAATCTCAAAAAAGACCAAACCGTCCATACGGCGGATACTTATGTTCCGAATGTGCTCGTAAACATTTCAAAGAAGAGGCAAGAAAATAATGATAATAACAATCGGTGGTGTAGCAGGTAGTGGGACTACAACAGCTACTAAACTATTATCTGAAAAGTTAGGTGTTCCTTTTGTTTCAGCTGGAGGTATATTTAGACAGATGGCTGAAGAATATGGGATGTCTCTTATTGAATTTAATAAATATTCAGAAAATAATGATAACATCGATATAGAACTAGATAAAAGACAAGCTAAAATCGCTCACGAATCTGGGAATATTGTTGTCGAGGGGAGATTATCTGCATATTTTATTGATGCAGATTTAAAAATTTGGTTTAATGCTCCTTTAGATGTTAGAGCTCAGAGAGTTTGTGATAGGGAAGATAAATCTTTTGAACAAGCTAAAAAAGAAATTTTAACTCGTGAGGAAAGTGAAGCTTTAAGATATAAAGATATTCATAACATTGATATTAATGATATGAGTATTTATGATTTAATTATCAATACGGACAGTTTTGATCCTGAAAGTATTGTAAAAATTATTTTAACAACATTAAAGGTGATATAATGGCATCTATTGAAGTAGGTAGAAAATGTATTAAAACCGCTGGAAGAGAAGCTGGTAAAGAATGTGAAATTGTTGCAATCATTGATGAAAACTTTGTTGAAGTAAAAGGAGACGAAGTTAAAAACAGACGTTGTAACATTAATCACTTAGAACCTCTTGCAGAATAAGTGTTTTATATAACTTTTTATATTTTTTAAGTTCATTATGAACTAATATTTTAATAGCTATTTATAGCTATTTTCTATTTTTTCTTTTTTATTATTTTTTTAATTATTAGTCTATTTCTTATTTTATATTAGTATTTTATCTTTTTATTATTCTTTATTAGATTAAATTTATTTATAATAAAAAACTTAATTTATAATGTATAAAATTATACTTTTAATTATTTATTCATTTATTTTTATCTGACAGGAGATATTATGGAAAATTTATTAGTAAAATCAAAATCTGAAACTAATCCTGAATATGGATGTAATCCATATGAAAGACCTATCGAAGAACATATATCTAAAGGTGTTATTAATTTAGATAAACCTTCTGGTCCTACTTCTCATGAAGTTGATTCTTGGGTTAAAAAAGTTTTAAATGTTAATAAAACTGGACATGGGGGAACACTTGATCCTAAAGTAACTGGTGTTTTGCCTATTGGTATTGATTCTGCTACAAGGGTTAGTCAACTTCTTCTTCCTGCAGGTAAAGAATATGTATGTCTTATGACATTTCATAAAAATGTTAATGAAGATAAAGTATATGAAGTCTTTAAAGAGTTTACTGGTAAGATTTATCAAACACCACCTATTAAATCAGCTGTAAAACGTGAATTAAGGGTCAGAAATATTTATTACTCTACTATTTATGAAGTCAATAATAGAGATGTTCTGTTTAGAATTGGTTGTGAAGCAGGTACTTATGTAAGAACTTATTGTCATGATATTGGTGAAGCTATTGGTTGTGGAGCTCATATGGCTGAACTTAGACGTACTCAAGCAGGTCCTTTTAATGAACGTGATGACTCTTTAGTAAACTTACATGATTTAACTGATGCTTATCATTTCTGGAAAGATGATGGGGATGAATCATATTTGAGAAAAGCTATTCTTCCTATGGAATTTGCAAGTTCTCATCTTCCAAAGATTTTAATTAAAGATTCTGCTGTTGATGCTATATGTCATGGTGCAAAATTAGCTGCTGGTGGAATTGCTTCTTTATCTAATAATATTCAAAAAGGAGATTTAGTGGCTATTTTAACATTGAAAGGTGAATTAGTTGCAGCAGGTATTTCTTTATTTAATTCAAAAGAGATTTTAACCGCAGATTCTGGTTTGATGATAGATATTAATAAAGTATTTATGGATACTGGTGTTTATCCAAAAGGATGGAAATAGTTAAAATTTAATTTTAACTATTATTTTTATTCTTCTATTTTTTTGTAAGAGTTTTCATTTACTTCATAACTTGGTTTATGAATCTTAAATGATCTTATTAAATTCACATAATCATTCATAATTTGTGTTCTATTATGGGAAGCTATTTCAATAGTGTATAAATTATTTTCTTTTAAAATATTATATTGTTCTAATTCTAAAAGTTTTTCTTCTTCTTTAATTTCAAAAATTACATCCCATGCTTGAATATCTTCTTCTTTTATTACTTTGGAATCTTTTATTTTCCATTGTTTTTCTTTAAAATCGGATTCTATAGTTTCTTTTAAATCTTTAATGTCATTTGTAAGACATGGTGCTATAGATATTGTTATTATACTTTGATATTTTTGGTCGAATAATCTTGCAATAATAAATTCATTTTCATTTTCTAAATATTTCCAATTAAATGGGTGTTGAAATGAAACAAATTTATTATTAAAACCTTTTTTAAAATCATTTGGATTATTTCCACAACTATGCATGTTATCACATTTATTAATTTTATTTTTATTTATAATTCATATAATTATATATTATTTATTATTTTTATTTTATAAATTTTTTATAATTTTTATTTAAGACATTATATTAAATTGTTAAATTAAAGTGAGAATTTTAAACATAATTATTCTATAAATTAAAATTAATCCAACCCCTCCTAAAAGACCAGTTATTATTCTAAGTATGTTATTACTTTCTCGTTTATTTAAGTATTGTGTAGTTCCATCAATAATACAGGGTATTAGTAATGCTATACCTATAAGTAATAAGTTAATTATATTAAAATAAGAATAATAACTAAAATTTAAACTTATAAATTGGTAATCAATAGGATATAATTTTAATATTAAAATTGTTATAATTCCACTTATATAAAATCCAGTACATCTAGCACATACTGGAAACTGGTGATTTTTATAAAAAAAGCTACGCTCTGGTTTTCTATGGCAGATATATTTGCTATATTTTTCAATTTTCATTTTATATCTCTTAAATTATCATTTTCTAATTCGATTTATTATATTATTGTAATTATAAATTAATATTGAAGTATTAAGCAATTGTTATTAAAATAAATATGATTCCTAAAATCATAAATACTCCACAGCAACCTTCGCTACTTGATACTGTTTTTTGATCTTCATTAATCATTTCATCCATTATGTAAAAATTTTCAAGATGTTCATTAAAATCAAAAAATTCATCATCCATTTATTTGCCTCCCTATTAATAAATTTAGTTTTTTAATATTAAATTTATTTTATTA
>JAKSUF010000142.1 GCA_024409145.1 archaeon
AAGACAGTAAAATGATACAGAACAAATATAAAAAATAAAAAAAGTTATAATTTTAATTAAAAACTATAATAAAATTAAATTTAATAAAAAAGAAAAAAGAAAAAACAATCTAAAAAAAATAAAACCCAAGAAAAAGGAATTTAAATTAAATATGATTTAAAATAATTAATTTTGTTTTACACATATCTTCAACAGCATATTTAATTCCTTCCTTACCCATACCACTAGATTTAAATCCTCCAAATGGCATATTATCTGTTCTAAAGGTTGATTCTTTATTAATTAAAACAGCACCAGAATCTATTTTTTCAACACATTTTAAAGCATGATTAATATTTTCAGTGAAAACACCTGCTTGAAGACCATATTGAGTATTATTTGCTACAGATATAGCTTCTTCGACACCATCAACACGAATAATTGGAGCTACTGGACCAAATGTTTCATTAGCAACTAAATCCATAGACATATTAACATCATCTAAAATTGTTGGTTCAAACAAACAACCCTCATAAGACCCTCCAAGCAATAATTTAGCACCATCTTCAATTGCATTATTAATTGATTTGGAAATATGAATAGCTGCATTTTCATCAATTACCGGACCAATATCAACGGTTTTATCTGAAGGATCACCTATTTTTAATTGTTTTGTTTTATTAATAAACAAATCAATAAATTTATCTGCAATTTTATTATCTAAAATAATTCTTTTAACACCAATACAAACTTGACCTGCACAAGAAAAAGCAGATAATGCTGCATCAGTAGCTTTTTCTAAATCTGCATCCTCCAAAACAATTAAAGGATCGTTACCACCCAACTCTAAAGTAATTTTCTTCATACCTGCACGAGATGCAATGAATAAACCAGTAGCAACACTTCCAGTAAATGATATTTTATCCACATCAGTTGAAACAACTAATGCATCACCTACTTCACTACCATAACCAGTTATAGCATTTATAACACCTTTCGGAAAATGATTATTTAAAATTTCAACAATTTTTAAAGTAGAAAGTGGAGCATCCATTGAAGGTTTAACAATGACCGTATTTTTAGCAGCTAATGCTGGAGCTATTTTATGAAGAGCTAAATTAACTGGAAAATTAAAAGGAGTAATTGCTCCAACAACACCTATAGGAATTTTTTTAGTAAAACCATAAAATTTCTCATTAGAAGAACCAGCAACATCTAAAGGAACTGTTTCACCATAAATTCTTTTAGCTTCTTCAGCAGCAAATCTTATTGTTTCAATAGACCTATTAACTTCAACAATAGCTTGTTTATAAGGTTTACCTACTTCAGAAACAATTAAATTAGCAATATATTCACTTTGTTCTTCAAGATCTAAACTTGCATTAAATAAAGATTCAGAAACTTCTTTTGCAGACATATCCTGAATAGATTGTTTAGCATTGTTTGCAACTTCAATTACCTTATCCGCATCACCCCAATCAGCAATAGGAACAGTATCTATGACTTCACCATTGAATGGATTTTTAATCTCTTGTTTATCCTCTTTATCAATAAATTCCCCATTAATTAACATTTGCATAAAAATTCCTCATAAATTATCCAATAAATCTTAAATATCAAATAATTTAGCCAATAATATACTAAGCTATTTTAGTAAATTTAATTATCATATAAAAATAATTAGAATTACTCAAATTTAGAACCTAAATTAGAAAAGGAATTATTTAACTCATTAATTTCATTATCATTTAAATTATTCATAAAATCAGATAAGTACGATTTATAAATATGAGTTAAAATCAGAATAACCACTAAAATACCACCTAAAAGAAGAATAAGTTCAGAAGCACCTTGTGCACAATTATCCTTATAAAATTTATAAACATCTATTTTAAATCTCCTACTAACTTTAAAATAATAATCCAAAATATTGATATTAAACCCTCCTAAATTACAAACTTAATAAATTGGGACCTAACGTATTAACCCCATAAAATATTAAAAATGCAATAACTGTAATTGGAATGCTGAATTTAAAACCTTTCTTCCAATCACCATACATTATTAAAGCAATTAAAAATCCAGAACAAATTGAATGAATAATTAAATATAATTCAGCAGCTAAAGGAGCGACTTCACAAATCATTCCAGATTTACCTAAATCCACCATAAATGACGAATAAATACCAATCATACCTAAAGCGAATGGGGCTGCAAATAAAGATGCTAAAATAAGAAACATTATAGACATTGTGACTGCAGATTTTCTCTCACGTTTTAAAACTAAAGCAGCTCTTAAATCATCACTAATATCAGCAATAACTTCTGCAAGACCCCCTCCACTTTTACGTGCATTTAATATAATCTTAAAACTCCTATCCAAATCTTTAGAGTTTAAACGGAGACACATATCAGATATTGATTCTTCAAAAGATTTACCAAATTTAATCTCGATTACAACTCTCTTTAATTCATCATATAAAGGACCTTTACCATTTTTAGATAAATCATCTAAAGCACTTTCTAAACTTAATCCAACTTTCAACATAGAAGATAATTGTCTTAAAAAATCAGGAATTGAAGTTTCAACTTGAGATAATCTTTTTTCAGATTTTATTAAAACAATACCAATAAGTAAAATAATTGGGCCAAATACAGAGAATATCATTAATATTACTAAATCAAAAGATAATATAAAAGAAAGAAAAATTGATAGAATTAAGAATAAAAAAATTGTAAAAATTAGAGTAGCTATAATATTAGAAGCCATAGTAAAAATACCTGCTTTAAGAAGATACTCTTGAAAACTTATTAATATAGTTTCATTTAGATTATTTTCAATCCCATTCGAAAGTTTAACAATTATATCACTTATAAACATATAAATTTGTATAAATAAAGATATTAATAAATATTTATCAAAATAAAAGACAATAATGTTTTAAAAAAAAAAAAAAACTAACTAAAAAAAACTAAAAAAATAACCGTGAAATTCTTAAATAAGTATTTCACAGTTAACATTATTTTCTATTCTTTCTATTGAATCCATCTTAATCAAATCTTTAATTAAAGGATCTTGAATCAATAATTTCCATGCTTTATAATTAGTTTCAATGAAATCTTTATTAAGAGGTGTTTTATCCCTAATTAATGGACAAACATAAGGAATATCTTCTTCATAAATCAAATGCAATTCATCATTTTCATCTAAATGTGGTGCAAGAGGAAAAGTCCTGCATTGAATAGGTCTTAATTTCCTATCACAATGAGGAGGATTTAAACATCTTATAAAATAAACATCCCCACCCCAAGAAGTAGGATACTTATATTTTTGAGTAGATTCATAAGACATTTCATACCAATCACCATCTACAAATAATTGCTCTTCACCTGGAAATAAATACAAAACTAAATCTTGACCTTGACACTCTGGAGTATCACAAGTACAACAAATATCATCACATAAAGTCCCACAATCAAAATCTACAGGAGATACACTATCTAACAATTCAAAAAAAAAAAAAAAAGTTTCTTTACTTATTGAACTTTTCATTTTTAAAACCTCTATACAATATAAATAATTAGATAATAATTATATTATTCAATTATAACAATATTAAAAGATTATAAGTATACTGGCAAATCACCCATAACTATTCCTTTTTTATCTACAAAAACCATATCTTCAATTCTTACTCCAAACTCACCTTCAAGATAAATACCTGGCTCAATTGTGAAAACCATATTTTTTTCAATTATATTTTGGTCCCTAATTGAAGCATTAGGACTTTCATGAATATCCAAACCTAAATTATGTCCAGTACTATGAATGAAATTATCACCATAACCATATTCAGTAATTATATCTCTAGCTATTTTATCAATCTCAGAATATTGAACCCCTTCTTTAATAGCATTTATTGCTTTGTCATGAGCTTCAAGGACAATACTAGAAATTTCTTCTTGTTTTTCTGTATAGATAAAAGTCCTAGTAGTATCAGAGCAATAACCCTCAAATTTACAACCGTAATCTACTAAAATTGGAGTTTCAAGAACTTTATGACTTGGAACGGAATGAGGTAAACTAGTATCTGCACCAGATGCAAAAATAGTATCAAATGATTCTATTTCAGCGCCATTTTCACGCATAATACGACCCAACTCATAGCTACAAGCCCATTCTTCCCAAGAATCTTCTTGTTTAGCTCTAACATCTAATTCAATTAAAGATTTATGAGCAATATTAACTGCAGTTTCCATTTTAGAAATCTCATCTTTAGATTTTATCATTCTTTCTAAATTAACAAAATCTGAAATTTCAAGAGTGAAATCATCCAATTTCTTATAAATCCCTGCAGTTAAATCTTCTTCAATAGCTAATTTTTTAATATTTTCTTCTTTCAAATCATCAACAAGACTATTAAATGATTCAAATTTTTTAATTTGACAAGAAGAAGTTTTTGAAGCAATTTCCATATCCATAGCAGACACATAAACTATAGGATTTTCTTTTATTATTAGAAATGCAAAACTTGTAGATAAATAACCTGTCAAATAACGAATATTATTAAAATTAGCAAGAAACATTGCATCAAAATTATTTTTTTCTAATCTTTTTAAAATATTATCAATATGAACATTCTTTGAAGATTCCATTGTCTCACCTAATTATAGTTATTTAAATTATAATTATTATATGATAAGCTTAAGCTTAAGAATTATTAAGTTAAATAAATAAACTAAATAAAAAGCCTAAATTATTAAGTTAAAATATAAACTAAATAAATAAACCTAAATTAAATTAAAACTCTTAT
>JAKSUF010000143.1 GCA_024409145.1 archaeon
TAATTCAAATATACAAAAACTATTTAATAATTAGTCACATATATTTAATTATTAGTAATCAATTTAATGATATTAAATTAGAAACTAATTATAATTAACTTAATTAAAATTATAAAATATGAAACGAAGGTGCAAATGAAAAATGTTTGAAAAACTTATGGATTCTTATAAAACATTAATTATAATTCCATTTATTATTGCCCTTTTATCTTTATCATTTGTAACAATACATGGTTTTGATTATGGTATTGATTTAAAAGGAGGATCCCAAGCTGACTTAGTATTACAAGATTCAGTTACTGGTGGAGATATAGAAAACCTTTTAAAGACAAATTTACATGCAACTGAAGTAAAGATACTTAATAGCAATAATAAGGAAATTACAATAGAAACAGATACAAGTTCAAATGCAACTGCATTTACAGATGCATTAAAAGGTAAAGCAAAAGTATCAACATTTAATACAATTGGTCCAATATTAAGTGAAGAAGCAATGGGACAAATTTACTTAGCTTTAGCATTTGCATTTATATTTATGGCAGCTACTGTTTTTATAGTATTCAGAGAACCAGTTCCATCAATAGGAGTTATCTTAGCAGCACTATTTGATATAATTATAGCAATTGGAGGAATGAGCTTATTCAAAATTCCACTTTCTATTGCATCAGTTGGTGCATTATTAATGCTTATAGGTTATAGTGTAGATACAGACATATTACTTACTACAAGATTATTAAAAAGGAAAGAAGGTACAGTTATTGAAAGAGCTAAAGCAGCTATGAAAACAGGACTTACTATGTCATTAGCAGCTATCGTAGCAATGCTCATTTTATATCTCTCTACAGTAATATTCATGCCAAAAGCAACTACTTTAAGTAATATTTCTGCAGTATTGATTATAGGATTATGTGGAGATATTATAACCACATGGTTAATGAACCTTGGAATTCTTAGATGGTATATTGAAAAAAGACAAGCTAGAAAACTAGAAAAATTTAGTATTTCTGAAGAAACTAAAGAAGTAAAAGAAACTAACAAAGATAATACCAAAAAGTCTAAAAAGAGATCTAAGAAGAAAACATCCAATAAAAGACCTAAAGGTAAAAAACGAAAAAATAAAAATAAAAATAAAAAAGGAGGTAATTAAATGAGTAAAAGAACAGATTTCTTAAAAGATAAAAGAGTACTTTTACTTATTGCCCTTCTTTTGATAAGTGTTATAAGTATTAGTGTAGTAGGTATCGAACAGGGACTTGATTTAAAAGGAGGTTCTTCAATACAGTTACAATTAGAAGAACCAGTTAATGAAAGTACCATGAATATTGTAACATCTGTTTTAGATAAAAGACTTAACATTTATGGAGTACAAGATGTAAAAGTTCGTCCAAGTGGTAATCAAATAGTTATTGTTGAAATGGCAGGAAAATCACCGGAAGAAGTTGAAAAACTTATTGGAAATCCAGGTAAGTTTGAAGCTAAAATAGACAATAAAACTGTACTTACTGGAAATGAAGTAGCATCTGTTAAAAGCACTGAAGTTAATAGTGAAGGAAGTTGGAGTGTACCATTCGAACTTACACCAGATGGTGCGAAGTCTTTTGCAGAATCTGCAAAAAACAAAGGTGGCCATGAAGTTGTAATGTACCTTGATGGTAAAGAAATTGACAAAGATCATCCGAAATTATCTCAAGAACTTGCAAGTGGAGAACCTGTAACAGAAATTGAAGTAACAGGTGGAGCAGCAGATCAAGAATCAGGAAAAGTAGAAGCAAATGAAGTTTATACTGTACTTAAAACAGGTTCACTTCCTGTAAAATTAAAAGTAATTGGTTCAAATACTGTATCTCCAGAATTAGGTCAACAATTTACAGAAGGTGCATTAATCGCAGCATTATGTGCAATTTTAGGTATTTCATTAGTTATTTTCTTAAGATATAGAAGAGCTATTTTAGCTATACCTATTTTAATAACAACTTTTTCAGAGATAATTATCATTTTAGGAGTAGCATCAATTATCCATTGGAATATTGATTTAGCAGCAATTGCTGGGCTTATCGCATCTGTAGGTACTGGGGTAGACGACCAAATTATTATTACAGATGAAGTTTTAAATCACGACACAGAAACAACAAGACACAGAAGAACAAGAACTCAAATGAATGTGAAAAACGCATTATTTATTATTTTCGCATCAGCAGGTACTTTAATTGCAGCTATGTTACCACTTGCATATGTTGGATTTGCAAGAGGTAGTAGTGGAATTGGTACAATTGCAGGTTTCGCATTTACTACTGTAATTGGTGTTCTCGTCGGAGTATTTATTACTAGACCAGTTTATGCTAAGTTTATTGAATTATTCATATCCTAAATACAACTAAACTTAAAATTAAACTATAAAATTAAATTAGAACTAAACTATAAAATTAAATATACAGTTAAATTCTAAATTTGAAATATCGAAAGAGCAATAATTTATTAATTCATTAGTTTATTAGATAAATGAATTATAAATTAAAACTCTTATTTTTACTTTTTATATTTAATTATGTTACTTATTTAAATTTATTAAAAACAAATAATTAAATATAACAATTGTTAAATATTAATATACACGATGAAAAATAAAAGACAAAAACATACAATAAAAATACTAAAAATAGTATAAAACAAGAATATATAGTATATTACTAATAAAATATGATTACATCAGAAAATTATAAAAAATAAATTAAGATTAATTTAAAAGAGGAATGATAATAATGGCAATTATAATTGGATCTGGAGCAGGAGGAGGAACAATAGCTAAAGAATTAGCTACTTCAAATATACCTGTTACCATAATTGAAAAAGGACCATATTGCGAAAGTGGAGAATCCTACAAATATTATAATCAAAGTCCTGAAGATATGGATTTACTTGAAACTACATGTGTAGGAGGTTCAACTAGTGTATCAATGGGAAATGCAGTAAGATCACTTGAAGATTATTTAATAGAAAATTATAACATAAATATTTCTCAAGAATATGATGAACTTGAAGAAGAATTAAACATTCATGAAATGGATGATGAACATATTGGAAAAGGAACCCAATTATTTATAGATTCAGCAAAGGAATTAGGGCTTGAAGCATTTAAGATGCCAAAATTCATTAAAGATGAAGATTGTCAAATATGTGGAAGATGTGCATTTGGATGTCCAACTGATGCAAAATGGACAACTAAAGACCATATAGATATTGCTTGTGAAAATGGAGCTACTCTTTTAACTAACACAGAAGCTATTGAAATTATTAAAGAGAATAATAAAGCAATAGGCGTAAAAGTAATAAAAACCACTGAAGAAAATGGTGAAAAAATTCAAAAAGAAGAAATTATAAAAGATGATTTAATAATTGTATCTGCAGGTGGAGTTAATACTCCAAAAATTCTTGAAAATTCAGGAATCAATGCTGGAAATTCCTTTTTTATTGACGGATTCGTAAGTATGGGTGGAGTAATAAAAGATATTAATTACTATAAAGAAGTTCAAATGAATGCATTTGTAAAAGGAGAACATTTCATACTTGCACCACACTTTTCAACATTCATCACTAAACAAAAAGATAAAGGAATAGAAGACAAAGATATTCTTTCAATAATGATTAAAGTTCCAGATGAAGGAAAAGGAAGTATAAAAAATGGAATTGTAAAAAAAGAGAATACTATCCAAGACATTCAGTATATTGCAGAAGGTTGTGGAGTAGCAGGAGCAATTCTTGAAAAAGCAGGTGTTGACCCAAATACTATGAAATCAACAGTTTATAGAGCAGCACATCCAGGAGGAAGTGCAGCTATTGGAGAAGTTGTAGATACTAATTTAAAAACAGAAATCGATGGATTATATGTTTGTGATGGAAGTGTTATCCCTATAGCACCTGGAGCACCTCCAATATTATTAATATTAGCATTAGCTAAAAGATTATCTAAACATTTAATAAATGATATTTTAAATTAAATCAAATATCACTAATATATAATTAATTATTAAATTAAATATTGAATATTAATAATCAAGATTATTTTCTTGATTATTAAAACTATTTTTTAACAATTATTCTTTATTACTGAAAAATGATAATTAAAGTAAAAAAATTTAAAATAAACTAAAATATGATTAGAAATCAAAATAAAAAAAATAAGAAAATTAAAATAAATAATTAGTTTAAACACTAAATTAAACTAATTAAAAAACCAAAATTAAGAATTAATCAAACTGTTTTTCAAATTCATTAGCATGAATTATTCTTTCACAATAATGACATCTAAGAGTTATAGGGTCTTTATTTACAATATGAAATTTAGGAACAATAGGTTCATTATCATAATTTGTAATACATTTAGGATTAGTACATTTAATAATAGACTCAACATAATCTAAAGATCTTATTTTTTCTTTAGAAACCACTTTATAATCCTTAATAATATTAATAGTAGCTTTAGGTGCAATTAAAGCAATTTTATCAACTTCACTAGATTTAAGTTCCCTATCTTCAATTTTTACTAAATCTTTAGAACCATATTTAGAAGAAATATTCATAGCTAAAGTAAGTTTACCATCTTTTTCAGGTAAATTTAATATTTCTAATACATCCAATGCTTTATTTGGTGCAATGTGATCTATAACAGTACCATTCTTAATTGCAATAACTTTTAATTTTGGTTTTTCTTCATTTGACATAATAAATGATATATTTTAATCTT
>JAKSUF010000144.1 GCA_024409145.1 archaeon
ATGTAAGTAATGAAGATGAATTTGGTAAATTAGAATTATTTACTTGTACTAATTGTAAATCTATTGTTGTTGAAGTTACTAATTTGCTTAATGATAAATTAGCTAAATCTTTTGATAAAAAGTTAGATATTGAAGAAATTGTTGATATTCTTGAATTCTTCCCTCCAATTACTTCAATTCATGTGGAAGAATATAATTGTGTTGGTTGTGGATTATGTTTGGAAGTTTGTCCTAATTCTTCAATAGATTTAGAGTTACCTTCTTCTATACATATTAAAGATTCCTGTGTATTTTGTGGTAAATGTGCTCAAATATGTAATTTTGAAGCTATTCGTCTTGAGGAAAAATTCTTTACAAATAGGAATCATGAAATTTTCTTTATTAAAAGAGATCTTAGAGGTCAAAGAAAAGGTACTTTTTCAGTTTTAGATTATGCTTGTCAATTATGTGGAGTTTGTGTTAAAAACTGCCCAACTGATGCTTTAACTGAAGATGGTAGAATTATTGTTGATCAAGATAAATGTATTTCCTGTAGAAACTGTGAAACTTTATGTCCAGTTAATGCGATTAAAATTTCTACAGTTTGGCAATTTAATGACTAATTAAAATTTAGTGTATTTTATTTATAATGGTGTTAAAATGGTTAAAAAAGTTTTTGTCACTGATTGTGAAGGTCCATTAACATTAGATGATAATGCATATGAACTTGCAGCTTATTATATTGAAAATGGTAGTGAATTATTTAAAATTATCAGTGCATTTGATGATTATTTAGTTGATATTAAAAAAGAACCTAATTATTTTGCAGGAGGGACACTTAAACTTATTACTCCATTTTTTAAACTTGTCTCTTTAAAAAATAATGATTTAGTAAATTATTCTAAAGATAATATTCACACTGTTCCTGGTTTGGATTATGTATTTAGTATTCAAGATTCTTCTATTAAATCTTATATAATTAGTACTAGTTATGGTCAATATATTGAAGCTCTGTGTAATTATATTAATTTCTCATTCGAAAATACTTATTATACAGTATTAGACTTATCTATAGTAGATGCAATTGATGAAGAAATTAAAAAAATAGAAGAATTTAGGAAAATTATTCTTAATCATGGAAATAATACTGAAGAAGATTATGAAGTTTTATATGATATTTTCTTTAATCAAATTCCTAAAATGAAAATTTCAAAAATTGTAGATAGTGTTAATCCAATAGGTGGAAAAGGTAAAGAATTAGCTCTTAGAGATATTGTTAAAAAATGTAATATTGAAGGAGATAAAAATGCCATTATGTATTCTGGAGATAGTATTACTGATGTTGAAGCCTTACAATATGCAAAAGATAATGAGGGGTTAGCTATTTCCTTTAATGGAAATGAATATGCAATTAATGCTGCAAATATTGCAGTTATATCAGATAATGCAATTATGACTGCTATTTTGAGAGATTTATTTATTAAATATGAAACTAAAGAAATCTTAAAATTTGTTAAAAAGTATCATGATAAAGGTCCAGATGTTGCATTTGATTGTTATGAAGTTGATTCTAATTTAGTAAGTCAATTTGAAGAGTTATATAAATCTAAAGAAATTCCAGTAATGGATGTTATTAATGACGAAAATAAAGAGTATTTGCTTGATTTAAGTAAAAAAATGCGTGTTGAAATACGTGGAGATGACATTGGTGGATTAGGTTAATTAATATATTATTAAGCTTATCTGAATAGGTTAATTAATATATTAGTCTTAATTAAATTTAGGTTAATTAATGATTTTATATTAAGTTTAATCAATTAAATGATTACATCGATAAATTAAATAAAACTAGTGATATTTATGGTAAATTATGATAAAGTTGAAGATACATTCTTTGAATCATTTGAAGGAATGTATATTCGTGCATTAATTACTGCAGAAGATGAATTAACTGTTAAACAAGCAGCTTATGATGCAACAGCTACTCCAAGTGCTGTTATTGGTAGAGTTGAAGCAGGAGTTGAATCTTTTGTAGATGGTTCTAAAACTCCTGATGGACGTCCTGGAGCTATTGTTCAATTTTGGTTAACTGATAATATTGAAAAATTTGAAGTAGAATTGTCTTATAGAATTCGTCAAGATATTCTTGTTAAACCATTTACAAGAGTTTTTAGTCTAAATGAAAATCCTGTTGGTTCCATTGGTATGATGAAACAAGTAGGTCATTGTGGTGATGGATATGAATGGGAAGTAGAAGAATATGGTAGAACTATGATTAATGTTCCTATTGCAGTTCCAGATTTCCAAATTGAATCTGAATTAGGATATTCAAAAGGTATTATGGGTGGAAACTTCTGGTATATGTGTTCTACAAAAGAAGCGGTTCTTGAAGCAGGAAAAATTGTTATAGATACTATTATGGAAGTTCCTGGAGTTTGTACTCCTTTTGGAATTTGTTCTGCAGCTTCAAAACCTGAGACTAATTTCCCTTGGATTGGTCCAAGTACTAATCATCCTTATTGTCCTTCTTTAAAAGACCAACTTGGAGATGAATCTAAAGTTCCTGATGGAGTAAATTATATTCCTGAGATTGTTATTAATGCTATTGATGAAGAATCAATGAATTTAGCTATTAAAAAAGCTATTGATGCTATTATCGATATAGATGGTGTTGTTAAAATATCTGCAGGTAATTTTGATGGTCAGTTAGGAGATATTAAAACTAATTTACTTGATATTTTATAATTTAAATTAATTCCAATTATGGTTGTGTATTTTATGGATAATAAAAACTCATGTTCAATGAATGTAACTGCTGAAGACCTTGGAGTTGATGAAATAGTATATGATGCTATAAATGTTGATGTAGTTGGATTTGGTGCTCTTAATGTTGATAAACTTTATAAAGTAGCTAATATTGCAGGTGTTGATGGAGAAAGCTTTATTAAATCCCAAAAAGATAATCCTGGAGGATCAGCAGCTAATACTATAATTGGACTTTCTAAACTTGGTCTTCTTACATCTTATATTGGAAAAATAGCTAGTGATGAAGAAGGAGATTTATTAGAATATAATTTAATGGTAAATGATGTTTATACAAATAATTTAATCTATGCAAATAAAGGAAATTCTGGTAAAGTTTTAGGTTTTATTAGTGATGAAGGGGATAGGGAACTCTATGTTGATCCTGGTGTTAATGATGATATTACTATAGATGAAATTAACCCTTTAAATATTAATCAAACTAAAGTATTACATTACTCTTCATTTGTTGGAAACTCTGTAAATGCACAGAAAGAATTACTTGAACTTATTGATGATGATATTATTTTAAGTTTTGATCCTGGAATGCTTTATGCAGAGAAAGGTGTTGAGTATATTGATTCAATTTTAAAAAGAACTAATATTCTTCTAATTAATGAAATAGAACTTAAAATTTTGTTTGAAGATTATTATAAAAATAAATTAAATTTAAATGATGATTCTTCATTTAGGGACTTAGCAGTTTATCTTCGTGATGATGGTATTGATACTGTTGTTGTTAAAAGAGGTTCTGAAGGTGTTTATGCTATTAATAAAGATGATTTTGAAGTTAAAGTCCCAATTTTTGAAGTTGATGCAATTGATACAACTTGTGCTGGTGATTCATTTAATGCAGGATTTTTATATGCTTATCTTAAAGGATATGATTTAGCTAAATCTTGTATTATAGCTAATTGGGTTGCTTCTAGATCTGTTTGTGGTATTGGAATTTCTTCTTTAGCTACTGAAGAAGAGTTGAATGAATTTATCCAGAATGAATTTAATAATGATAAAGAGTAAGTTAAGAATACTTAGTATATTTAAGAGGAGATATTATGGAAATTAAACTAAAAAAACAGATTGAAAAATTAGAAAATGAGATTAGATTTAAATCTGTAGATTTAGATGAAGATATAAAAGATTTTAGTATAGATATTCATGATTATAAAACTGATAATAAACTTATTACAATTTCTCCTCGTTGTATTCGTTGTAATTTATGTGCTGAAGAATGTCCAGTTAATGCAATTCAGTCAGCTACTTGGTTTAGAGAAGCTAAAATAGAAGATTCCTGTGTGCAATGTGAAATTTGTGCTCAAACTTGTCCTATATCAGCTATTTATGTTTTAGAAACAGAAACTTCAATTGAAACTGATGATGTAAATGAATCTAAAGTTAAGTATTATTTAAAAGATATTCCTGTTAGACATAGACTTCTTAAGATGAAAGATATTTATGTTGAACATAAAAATTGTGTTGGTTGTGGTTCTTGTACTCAATTTTGTCCAACTAAAGCAATCACTTTAGAAAATGAATCTTTTATAATTGAGCATGGTGAATTAGAACCTTCTGAATATAATTCTATAGATACAATTGATTTTAATACTGATTCTAATGGAGAAAGATTATATTCTTATGTTAAAAAAGACTTATGTGTTGGTTGTGGATCTTGTGTTAATTTATGTATGCATGGAGTAATTAATCTTGAAAGAGATTTAGGTCCTGTAATTATATTTAGTCATATAGATATTAATCAAGACAAATGTGTAGGTTGTTTTTTATGTGAAGAAAATTGTCCTGTTAATGCAATCCGCATTGTTGAAGGAAAAGTTAAATTAAATGATGATAAATGTATTAGATGTAAAGTTTGTACTAATAAATGTCCTGTTAATGCATTAGATTTAGTTATGGATTAATTATACTTTGAGAATAGTAAAATAAACATAATAAAGAA
>JAKSUF010000145.1 GCA_024409145.1 archaeon
TTTAAAATAATTTTTATGTGTTAAGGAGGAGATATTGTGAAAGTTGCAGGTTTTGATATTGGTGGAGCAAATACTGATTTGGCAGTTATTGATTTTGATGAAGAAGGTAATATTAAAGAGATAAAAACTGATTTTGAATATCTTCCAATGTGGTCTCAAAATGATAAATTAGGTGTTACTTTAATTGATTTAATTGAAAATATTTGTCCGGTAGAAGAAATTGATGCAGTAGGTATTTCTATGACTGCTGAACTTGTAGATGCTTTTGAAACAAAAACTGAAGGTGTTTTAGATATTGCCAATACTTGTGAAAAGTTTTTTGATGTTCCTGTTGCTTATATTGGGTTAAATGGTGTTTTGTCTCTTGAAGATCTTATTAAAAACCCTCTTGATGTTGCTGCAGCTAACTGGAAAGCAACTTCTCAGATTATTGCTGAAATTGAAAAAAATTGTATTTTTGTAGATACTGGAAGTACTACAACTGATATTATTCCAATTAAAAATGGGGAAGAATGTGCTAAAGGACGTACTGATTTTGAACGTTCTGCTACTGGTGAATTAGTTTACACTGGGACTCTTAGGACTAATTTAACTAGTTTTGTTGATTCAATACCAATTAATGATGGAAATTATCGTGTAGCTTCTGAATTATTCGCAATTACTGCAGATGTTTATAATGTTTTAGATTTGATTAAAGATGAGGATTATGTTTGTGCAACATGTGATGGTGAAGGTAAAACCAAAGAAGAATCTGCAAGAAGAATCTCAAGGGTTGTTTGTGCAGATTTAGATATTTTGTCTATTGATGAAATTGTGAATGTTGCTGATTTTATTCATCAAGCTCAAATTAAACAAATAGCTAGTGGTATTAAAGAAGTCTCTGAAAGAGAAGGATTAAATACTGTTGTTGTCACTGGTTTAGGTAAAGATATTTTATGTGCTCCTGCAGCTAAATCTCTTGACCTTAAAGTAAAGTCTATGGGTGATTATTACACTGATGAAGAGTGTGTTGTTGCACCAGCTATTGGGACTGCATTAATGATGAAAAACTATATATAATTATAAATTTTTATTAATTTTCTATAATTGAATTAATTTAAATTAAAAAATTAATGATTTTTTATGTCTAAATATAAGATTTTGGGATTAGTAGGTGCAGTTATTATAATTATTCTACTTATTGTGGGATTTTTAATTTTTACTCAACCTTCTGAAGAAATAGGTTCTAATAATTTAGGATATGTTGAGAAAATTAGTTATGATTATTATGGTAATGCTCCAGTTAAAATAGTCATTATATCAGGTATGCATTCAAGGGAAACATTGCATAAATCTGTTTTACCTCTTGTTGCTTCAACTTTTGCATTAACTCATAATTGTAAAGTTATTAATTATAAAGTAACTGTCACTAATCATCCTGAAGATTTTACGATAGGTCGGGCTAATGGTGAACAGTTAGTTCATGATTTTGTAGTTGATGATTTAAAAAAAGAAGGTGGGGCTAATTTAACAATTATTGGTCATGATCATGAAGATGGTTATGGTTCCGGTTATTATATTGCAACTCCTACAATGGACAATGCTTCTGTTAGTTTAGCAGAGTCTGTAACTCCAGGTATTCATTTTAATCATTATAAAAGAGATACTTCTGTTGTTTCTCAAAGTACTTCAATTAATAATGTTGATTATCCTATTCTAAATGCAGGGTCTCCTGTTTTTGTTTATGAAATTCCTGAGAATGATAACTTTGTATTTGCATTTATTAGGTCTTTCACACTACTTGAGTCTTCTTATAATCATTTAGTTAATAATTAACTTTTATTTTTTATTATGTGTATTTAATTAGTACTTAATTTTTATCTTCAACTATTGTGATTTTTTTATTTTTTTATTTTATCTTTTATTCTTTTTTAAATTAATTCATTTTTATTTTTATTTAATCTTTTATTCTTTTTTAAATTAATTCATTTTTATTTTAATTTTCTTTAATTTATTCAATTTTTTATCTTCTATGGGATATAAATGTATTATTGGATTATTATACATATGAATTGTTGAAAATTATAATAATACATAAATATATAAAAAACTAAAAATATTAATACTGATTAAATTGTGAATTTTTAACTTATTTTAGTTAAGAATTTTTATTGGTGTTTAAAATGGATAAAAAATTTAAAATTATTGCAGGTTTAATAGTAGCTATTGCTGTTATTTTAGTTGTAGCTATTGGTACTGGTATTATTGGGGGTGGAAGTTCTGATGCTTCTGCTAGTGATGATAATACTTTTATTGTTGGATTTGATGCAGAATTCCCACCTTATGGTTTTAAGGCGGATAATGGAAGTTATGTAGGTTTTGACTTAGATTTAGCTCAAGAAGTTTGTGATAGGAATGGTTGGAAATTAGTAAAACAACCTATAGACTGGGATGCTAAAGACTCTGAATTAGATTCTGGTTCTATTGATTGTATTTGGAATGGATTCACTATGGATGGAAGAGAGAATGATTACACTTGGTCTAAACCTTATATTGATAACAAACAAGTTGTTATTGTAGCTGGGGATTCTGGTATTAAGGACATCTCTGGATTAGCAGGTAAAACTGTGGAAGTTCAAAAAGACTCTGCTGCTGAAACTGCTCTTAATGAAGATAATAAAACTATTGCAGATACATTTACTTCTTTAACTTCTGTTGCGGATTATAATACTGCATTTATGGATTTAGAATCTGGTGCTTGTGATGCTGTTGTTATGGATATTGGTGTTGCTAAATACCATGTTGGTAAATCTACCGGTAACTTTATTATTTTAGATCAAGATATTACTTCTGAAAAATATGGTGTAGGTTTCAAATTAGGTAATGATGCATTAAAAGATAAAGTACAATCTACTTTAGATGAAATGTCTAAAGATGGAACTATTAAAAAAATAGCATCTAATTATGAGGATTATGGTGTTCCAGGTTCTCTTTGTATATAATTAAATTAATAGTTAAACTCTTTTGAGTTTAACTTTTTTTATTTCTAATATTATAAATCTTAGATTATTTTTAACACTTATTGTTTTTAGGAATATGTTGTTATTCTGTGATTAATTTTAATTATACAACAATATTTCACATTTTTCACTATTTTGAGTTATATTGATTTTTAATGGATTTTGTTAATATTTGTTGAGTATAATTAAAATTAATTGATCTAAGATTGGTTTATTTATTGGAATTAACTTAAAATATATTGGTGGGTATTTAATGTTATTAAGTACAATGATAAGTCAGTTAGCTGGAGGTATGATTACTTCTATTGAGATTTTTATTCTTACTCTCATATTCTCACTTCCGTTAGGGCTACTTGTATCTGCTGGAAGAAGAAGTAAGTTTAAACCTTTAAGTTTGTTGATGAAGGCATATATTTCTATTATGAGAGGTACTCCTTTAATGTTGCAATTGATTGTAATTTTCTTTGCTCCGTATTATGTTTTTGGTATGCATCTCTCTCCAGAGTATCGTATGATTGCAGTTATAATTGCATTTTCAATTAATTATGCTGCTTACTTTGCTGAAATTTATCGTGGAGGTATAGAATCTATACCTAAAGGTCAATACGAAGCTGCGAAAGTGTTAGGTTATAATAAAATAGAAACATTTTTTATTATTATTTTACCTCAAGTAATAAAAGTTGTCCTTCCTTCAATTACTAATGAAGTTATCACTCTTGTAAAAGATACTTCTCTTTCATTTGTTATTGCGATTCCAGAAATGTTTACTATTGCTAAACAGATTGCTGCTGCAGATGCATCTATTGTTGCATTACTTGTGGCTGGTGTTTTCTATTATGTATTCAATTTGATTGTTGCATTTGCTATGGAACATCTTGAAGATAGATTGAATTATTATGACTAGGGGGGATATTATGAGTTTATTAGAAATTAAAAATCTTAAAAAGAGTTTTGGAGATAATGTGGTCTTAAAGGACATTTCTTTTAGTCTTAATAAAGGTGAAGTATTATCTATTATTGGTCCTTCTGGTTCTGGTAAATCTACATTACTTCGTTGTGTTACAAATTTAGAAAATGAAGATAGTGGTGAAATTAATTTCAATGGTACTTTTGGATTAGTTTTCCAAGATTTTAATTTATTCCCTCATCATTCTGTTATGAAAAATATTACTAATGCTCCTATAAGAGTTCAAAAAAGAAATAAATCTGAAGTATTTGATGATGCTAGGAAATTACTTAAAAAATTAGGATTATCTGATAAAGAAGATGCTTATCCTTGTGAATTATCTGGTGGTCAACAACAAAGAGTTTCCATTGCAAGAGCTTTAGCTATGAATCCAGATATTTTATTCTTTGATGAACCTACTTCTGCATTAGATCCTGAATTAACTGGTGAAGTTTTAAAAGTAATTAAAGATTTAGCTGCTGAACACATGACCATGGTTATTGTTACTCATGAAATGAATTTTGCTAAAAATGTCTCTGATAAAATTATATTTATGGATGAAGGATTTATTGTAGAAGAAGGAAAACCTGATGATGTATTCTCCTCTGATAATCCTCGTATGAAAGAGTTTTTAGGTAAATTCTATGAATAGTTATTACTATTCAATATATTAATTCTATTATCTTTTTATTAACTTTTTTTATTAACTTTTTTTATTAACTTTTTTTATTAACTTTTTTGTTATTTTTTCATATAATGATATTATATTATA
>JAKSUF010000146.1 GCA_024409145.1 archaeon
AGGTGCAGAAAGAATTAGTGCTGATGCAAAAGATGCATTAGTTGCTTACATGGAAAAAGCTGGTTTAGATGCTGCTGAAAAAGCTATTAAAATGGCTGCTGTAGCAAAACGTAAAACCATTAAAGCTGAAGATATTGAATTAGCTACTGAATAAGTAGTTAATTTTATCTTTTTTCAATTTAATCATTTTTTTTAATTATTTATATTTTTATCTTTTTTGAATTTACTCATTTTTCTAGTTATTTTTTTCTATTTTTGTTTAATTTTATATTTTCATGATTTTTATTTTAAAGAATTCTTGATAATCAGATTAATGTTTTTATTAAAATTCTATTCATATGATTAGATTTTATAAATTATTCAAATCGATGTATTTATATATAATTATATTATATATTTAAAATTAGGAGGTAATTATGAATAATAAAAAATTAATTATTTTAGTTATTTTATCAATATTCTCAATAGGTATGATAATGGGATCTGTTTCAGCAACTGGAGGTTATTATCATAATGTTAAACAATCTAAATACACTTCAGTATCTGCTAATAAGATAATCAAGAAATATCCAAAAACTTCAATCAAAACTGAAAAAACTGGTGTTTGTACTCGTGTTATTGATGGAGATACTTTTTATGTTAGTGGTATTGGTAAAATAAGACTAAGTCAAGTAGATACTCCTGAAAAAGGTTATAAAGGTTGTAAAGTTAGTACTTATTTCACTAAAAAATTACTTTTAGGTAAGAAAATTGGAGTTAATTTTGATAGTAAACAAGGAAAAAGTTATGGTCGATGGATTGCTGTTGTAAAAATTAAGGGTAGAAATTTCAATCAAATTTTACTTAAAGAAAAACTTGCTAGAATATTATACTTCAAAAATAGTGAATTTAATCCATATAAGTGGGTTCCTTCATCATATAAAACTACAACATTTACTTCAGGATCTTCTAATAAGTATTCTAGTTATAGTTCTAGTTCTCTTAAAGGTAGCTATTATGTTGCAAGTAAAAACAGTAATATTAGACATTGGAATACTTGTAAATATGTTAGTAAAATTAAGAGTTATAATAAAATGACTTTTAGTTCTAAATCTAAAGCTATAAATGCTGGAAAAACTAAAAGTTGTTCTAGTTGTCATTCTTAAGCTAATTTTCTTTTTTTCTTTTTTTTATTTGTTTTTTCATGTTTTTTTGTATGTGTTGTTTTTTTTATTCTTTTTTTATTTGTTTTTTTTTGTATGTGTTGTTTTTTTTTTTTTTTTTTCTTTTTTATTTAATCTCCAAATATTAATATTAAAATTTAAATATTATTTTTTTAATAATTATAATATAATAACCATCTGGGAGATAAACATGGATTTTGAATTAGATAAATATCAAAAAAATGCTGCATATTATTATGGACCTTATCCTCTCCTTATTGAAGCAGGTGCAGGTGCAGGTAAAACAAGTGTTATGATTGAAAGAGTTCGTTTTTTACTTGAGGATAAAAAAGTAGATCCTGAATCTATTTTAATTTGTACTTTTAGTAATTTAGCTGCTGAAAGATTAAGAAATAAATTAATTGATGCTGCTTTAAGCAGTAATTCAAATATTTCAAAAAACGATATTTATAAAATGCAAATATCTACAATTCATTCATTCTGTATAGAATTACTTAATCAAAAAGGTTATGATTTTAGGGTAATTGGAGATGAGACTGGTGAATTAAAAACAATGTTTATTTATGATAATAAAGAACATTTGGGTTTTTTAGGTCCTTCCTATGTATCTGGATCAAAATGTTCTATTATAGCTCAAAAATATGATGAGTTTTTAACATTTAATCTTAAACAAAATCAAGCAGAAGATTATGTTAAGAATAACTTTCCAGTTAAAGAAGATTTTATTAAACTAATTGAAGAATATTCTGGTAAAGGATTTCCTTATGATATTATTTCAAATGATAAAAAATTAAAAGATGAATCTATGGGATATTCTGAAGATTGGTATAATTCTCAATTTAATCAAGTAATTAATTCATTTCCAAAATATATAAAATTATTAGAAAAAAATAGGCTGATGGATTTTTCATATATTCAATCTAAAGCTTTAGAAGTTCTTAGAAAAGAACCTCATACTAAATATAAACATATTTTTGTTGATGAATTTCAGGATACTGATCCAATTCAAGCAGAAATCTTTCAAATTTTAATTAAAAATGCTCTTAAAGGAAATGATGAGGATATTATTAATGGTACTTTTACTGCTGTGGGAGATAGAAATCAGAATATTTATGGTTTCCGTGGTGCTTCAAAAAATTATTTTGATGAATTTATTAAGTGGAGAGTTTCTAAGAGACTAAAATTAAAATATAATTATAGATCTACTAAAGATATTGTAGATTTATCTGAAGATTTTATTAATAAACAGAGAGAGAATTGTTCAAGTAGTGTTGAAGCTTTTAAAAACATCCATCGTCCTGCATTTTATTTAAATAGTTTAGATCAGAAAGAGGAAGCAATTAATATAGCTAATTTAATTAAATATCTTGTGGATAGTGGTAAAGCTAATTATAATGATTTCCTTATTCTTTCTCGTAAAGCTAAATCAAGAACTCTTAAGTTAATTAATGAATTGAATAAAAATAATATTCCATTTAATGCTAAAGGGGTTGGAAACTTAAAAGATCGGGATGAAATTAAATCTATTATTACAATGATTCATTTCATTGTTCAATCTGATGAAGATGGAGAAGTTCCTATTAGAAGTCGTTTTGAAAAAGATTGGTTAAATATTAAAGCATTTACTGGAGAAAAATTTAATCAAAAATTATGTAATTTATCTGATGAAACTAAAGCTATCCTTTCTAATATTCAAGAAGAATATGAAAATGAAGTAATTAGTGTAGCTTATACTGTTCAAGAAAATCATGGTGTAAGTAAGAGGAAAAAATTCAATACTATTTTAGATAATAATACTTCTGAAGTTTTATCTGAGATATTTGAAAATATTCAAAAACCTAAAATTACATTAGATTTTTTAAAATCTAAAGGTGTAACTAATGAGGATGATTTAGAATTCTTTAAAAAATTAAATGATCTTAGAGATGAATATCAAAACAAAGACTTTGATGATCGAGATAATATTCTAACTTTTTATTATAAGATTCTTAATTTAAATAATTATTTAACTGAAGAATTCATTATGAATCCTCAAAATGAAGAAGAAATTAAAAATATTGCTATGTTAACTAATACTATTTATAATTATGAGAATATGATTTCAAAAAATAATTTAAATGGTTTATATTGGTATTTGTCTAGTAATCTTGATAATTATTCAACAGCTACTTCTGAAACTGAAGGTATTCAAATAATGAATGTTCACCAGGCTAAAGGTTTAGAATTCCCTATTACTATATTACTTTCTCTTAAAGAAGATGATTTTCCAATGAAATATAGGGATGAATTAACATTATCTACTTATCAGGCACCATATTATATTCCTAATGAATATATGGAATTTAAGAATGAACAATCTGAAGATGAGATTAATCATATTGATGAAGAAGAAAGAGTAATTTATGTCGCTATGACTCGTGCTGAGGATACTCTTATTTTATCAAATGTTGAAAAGATTAATAATAGAATGAAAGATGATGAACGTGAAGAGGCAAGTAATACTTTAAAATCTCGTCTTGAATCTTTTATTCCTATTTGTATTCAAAGATTAATTAATAATAATCCCAATATTCTTAAAGAATTAAATGAAGATAATTTTGATGAGATTGAAGCTGTTACAAAACATAGTAAACCTCCAGAACCTTTAAAATTAGGATTAAGCTTTAGTTCTATTGACTCTTATTCTTCATGTTCTTTAGCTTATCATCTTAAGAAAGATTTTGGTTTTAAATTATCTAATTCTGAATTTATTAATTATGGGAATATTATACATAATTCTTTAGAACAAATTAATAAAAAAGTATTAAATGGAGATTCTTTAACTGAAAAAGATATTATATTAAATGTTATAGATATTTATGATAATTATCCAAATAGTCCTCAAGACGCTTTTATAAAACAAGAAATAATTGAAAATGTTTTAGATTATTGGAATAACTTTGGAAGTAAAATCAAGATTTTAGAATCAGAATATCCTTTTTCAGTTTTTAGAAGGGATTATATTTTAAGTGGAGCTATAGATTTAATTTATGAAACTGAAGATGGTAATTTAGGTATTATTGATTATAAAAATGCTATAAACATTAGTGAATTTAAAAAGGAAAAATATACTAAACAAATTCATACTTATATTTTAGGATTAAAAGAAGATCCTAATTATCAAGATATGGAAGTTACTGAAGCTTATGTTTATGGTACTTATATTAAGAAATTAATTAAAATTGATTTAGAATGGGATGTTGATCCTGAAACTAATATTATTAATACTTCTAATAATATTCATGAGGGTAAATTTAAATCAAATAAAGGTCGTCATTGTGAATGGTGTAAATTTAATTTTATTTGTTTAAATAAAGTTTGTCCAAATTGTGGTAAATATATTGCAGATTATTATGATTATTGTAATGATTGTCAAAAAGAGATTGATAGTTTAGAATAATATATTTGTTTAATAATCTAGTTTCTTAATATTCTAATATTTTTATATTCTAATATTCTAATATTTTTATATTCTAATATTCTAATATTTTTATATTCCAATATTTTT
>JAKSUF010000147.1 GCA_024409145.1 archaeon
CTTCACCACCACCATGTGGGTGATCGTTAGGGTTCATAACAGAACCACGAACTGTAGGACGAATTCCTAAGTGACGACTTCTTCCTGCTTTACCTAATTTAACTAATTCAGCATCAGCATTTCCAACTTCACCGATAGTTGCATAGCAAGTTCCTAATACCATTCTTTGTTCTCCACTTGATAAACGGATCATAACATATTTTCCTTCTCTACCAAGAATTTGAGCAGAAGATCCAGCAGAACGAGCTAATTCTCCACCTTTTAATGGTTTTAATTCAACATTGTGAATTACAGTACCAACTGGGATATTTTGAATTGGTAATGCATTACCAATTTTGATATCTACATTTTCACCACTAACAACTTTGTCATTAACTTTTAAATCTTTTGGAGCGATAATATATCTTTTTTCTCCATCAACATAACTAATTAATGCAATGTTAGCAGTTCTATTTGGATCGTATTCAATTGATGAAACACGTCCTTCTACATCATATTTATTTCTTTTGAAATCAATAATACGATATTTTCTTTTTTCTCCGCCACCTTGATGACGTACTGTGATATGACCTGTATTATTACGGCCACCATTTTTCTTTAATGTTACTGTTAAGCTTTTTTCAGGAGTTCTTGTAGTAATTTCTTCATTAACTAAAGTACTCATTTTTCTTCTAGCTGGAGTAACTGGTTTAAAACTTTTAATTGCCATAATAAACCTCCTACATGTTTTCGATTGTCATACCATCTTTTAATGTAACGAATGCTTTTTTAGCTCTGTTACTTAATCCAGTATAACGACCTACTCTTTTCTTTTTAGTTTGAACATTTAAAGTACGAACATTAGTTACTGTAACTTTAAATATTTTTTCTACAGCTTCTTTAATTTCAATTTTAGATGCTTTTGGACTTACTAAGAATACATATTCATTATTTCCAGCAGCATTTCTACTTTTTTCTGTAATTACAGGAGCTTTAATAATTTCTAAATATTTTGTATCCATATTATTTTAATGCCTCCTCTATTTCTTTAACAGCTTTTTCTGTTACTAATAAAGTGTCAGCATTTACTAAATCTAATACGTTGATTTCAACTGGTTCCATCATTAATACATTTTGTAAATTTCTTCCAGCTAAAATTACGTTTTCAGTTAATTCTTCCATAACTAATAAAACTTTTTTGTCTTCTAATTTAAATTTCTTTAAAGCTTCTAACATATCTTTAGTTTTATTAGATGCTAAATCGAAGTTATCAATAACAATAATTTCTTTAGCTTTAGCTTTTTCAGATAAAACTGATTTTAGTGCTAACTTTCTTTCTTTTCTATTCATTTTTTGTGAGTAGTCTCTTGGAACTGGTCCTAAAGCAATTCCACCGCCTACCCATTGTGGAGCACGAATAGATCCTTGACGAGCACGTCCAGTACCTTTTTGTCTCCATGGTTTTCTACCACCACCAGAAACTTCTGAACGAGTCTTAACTTTGTAAGTACCTTGTCTCATACCATTTCTTGCAGTGATAACTGCGTCATACATTACCTTTTCATTAGGTTCTATACCAAAAATCTCTTTATTTAACTTTAATTCTACTTTTTCCATATTTGTCTCCTAACTCCCAAAAACTATTCTTGAGTAGTTGAAGCTTCGTTTGCTACTTCAGTATTTTCTACTGGAGCTTCTTCCTTTACTTCTTCAACAACATATGTGATTAAATCTTCTTTTGGATTAACTTTTCCGTTTCCTTTAACAGCTGATCTAATCATAACTAAAGATTTTTTTGGACCTGGTACATTACCTTTTACTAAGATAATATTATTTTCTTTATCTACTTTAACTACAACTAAGTTTTGGATTGTAGTTTTTTCATTACCCATATGACCTGGTAATTTCTTTCCTTTTAATACGTGCATTGGTAATAATGTTCCTAATGAACCAACACCTCTATGGTATTGAGAACCATGTCCCATTGGTCCACGTGTTTGATTATAACGTTTAATAACACCTTGGAAACCTTTACCTTTGCTCATTCCTGTTGCGTCAACAACTTCACCTTCAGTGAACATAGTTACATCAATAACTTGTCCTAAAGTGTAATCACTAACATTTACTCCCCTAATCTCTTTTAAGAAGCGCTTAGGTTCTGTTTGTGCTTTGTTTGTATGACCAATTGAAGCTTTACTACGATTTTTAGCTTTGCAAGTAACTGCTCCTAATTGAATAGCATCATAACCATCAGTTTCTTTAGTTTTAACTTGAGTTACAACGTTTGGTTCAACTTCGATAACAGTAACTGGAATTAACTTACCATCAGTAGTGAATACTTGAGTCATACCAATCTTTTTACCTAAGATTCCTTTCATATTCATTTACCTTCCTTTTCTTATTTTTAATTATTTTGTTTTGATTTCGATATCAACACCTGCAGGTAAATCTAAATGACGTAATGCATCCATGATTTCTTTACTAGGGTTTTTAATATCAATTAGTCTCTTATGAGTTCTTTGTTCGAATTGTTCACGACTATCTTTGTATTTGTGAACAGCTCTTAAGATTGTGTATTTTTCTATTTCAGTTGGAAGTGGTACTGGACCAGAAACTTCTCCTCCTGAACGTTTAACAGTTTCAACGATCTTAGTACAAGCAACATCTAATACTCTGTGATCGTAAGCTTTTAAACGAATACGTATCTTTTCTCCTTTTGACATTTTGTGTCACATCCTTTCGTCTATATCTTGTATAGGCTGCTCCATGCGAATAACCTGATATTCATCACCGGACAACTCAACCTGGTGTATCAGCAACCTCGCATATCTCCGCACTAAACACGTATATAATTTTAACACTCTATTCCCATAAAATCAAGGAAAAAATGAAAAAAATTGAAAAAAATTTTAAGTTTTTTGACAAGTATTTTTCTTAAAATTAAAAATATTTTTAAAAAAATGTAAAAAAAATTTTTATTTTTTTATTAATTACCCTATTTTATATATAAATAGCCCTATTTTTCTTTTACTTTTTATCTTTTTTTTTAATATTTTTTATGCTATATTATTATACTGGAGGTAATAATGACCGGTTTTGATAATGAAAAATACTTAAAAGTACAAAGTAAAAAAATTAAAGAAAGATTCAATCTATTTGATAAATTATATCTTGAAGTTGGTGGTAAATTATTTGATGATACTCATGCTGAAAGAATATTACCTGGTTTTAAGAAAGATTCTAAACTAGAAATGTTCAAAGAATTAAAAGATGATCTTGAAATAATTATGTGTATTAATGCTAACGATATTGAAAAAAATAAAGTTAGAGGTGATCTTGGTATTTCATATGATACTGAAGTATTAAGATTAATAGATAATTTAAGAAGATTAGGATTCTATATTAATTCTGTAGTTATTACTTTATATAATAATCAAAGCAGAGTTAAAGAATTTATCAATAAACTAGAATTAAATAATGTTAAAACATATATTCATACTTTTACTAAGGGTTATCCTACTGATGTAGATACTATAGTATCAGAAGAAGGATATGGAGCTAATCCATATATTGAAACAACTAAAAAGTTAATTCTAGTAAATGCACCTGGTCCAGGATCTGGAAAACTAGCTACATGTTTATCTCAACTTTATCATGAACATAAAAATGGAGTTAATGCTGGTTATGCTAAATTTGAAACATTCCCTGTATGGAATTTAAGTTTAAAACATCCAGTTAATATTGCATATGAAGCAGCAACTGCAGATTTAAAAGATTTTAATATGATAGATCCATTCCATTTAGAAGAATATAATATTAAAACAGTTAATTATAATCGTGATGTAGAAATGTTCCCAGTACTTAAAAATATTCTTTATAAGATAACTAAATCAGATATATATAAATCACCTACTGATATGGGTGTTAATATGATTGGTAATTGTATTAACGATGAAGAAAAAGTAATAGATGCTTGTAAAAAAGAAATAATCAGAAGATATTTTGATGCTATGCATGATTATAAATTAGGAAAAACTGATAAAGAAGTTCCTGAAAGAATTAAAATATTAATGAATAGCTTAGATATTACAGAAGATTATATATCTTGTAGAAAAGTTGCATTAAATAAAAAAATTATTAAAAATAGTCATATTGCTGCAATTAAAATTAAGAATAAAACAATATGTGGTAAAGAAACTGAATTATTAAGTCCAGTATCTAGTATGTTTATTAATACTATTAAAGAATTAACTAAAATACCTGATGATATTAAATTAATTCCAGAAAACTTCTTAAAACCAATATTAAAGAATAGACCTAAATCTTCTATTGAAGAAGAAAATACATTACAACTTAGTGAAGTATTAATAGCATTATCTATTTGTTCTGCAACTAATCCAACTATTGAAAAAGCATTAGAAAATATAGATAAGTTAATAGGACAAGATGTATATATTACATATATTATTCCAAATGGTGAAATTAAAACATTAAGAAGACTTGGTATGAATGTTATAATGGAACCAGTAATGTACTCAGAAGATAAATTTATTTATTAATAATAAAACTATGAACAAAATTGTTCATAGTTTCTTTTTTTTTATTTTATTATTTATTTTTATTACTTTTTTTCTTTTTTTATTATTTTCTATATCCAAATGTTTTAACAGTTTCTT
>JAKSUF010000148.1 GCA_024409145.1 archaeon
AAGATAAAAAATAAAACATACTAAAAGAATAAATAATATTTATAATAAACAATTATATATAAAAATTTTAATAAAAATTTTAACATCAAAATTAAAGGTTTTTGAAAAGATGAAAGTAGTAATAATAGGTGGTGGAGCTGGTGGAATACCAACAGCTTCAAATATTAGAAAATATGATGATGAAGCAGAAATTACAGTTATTACAAGAGATAATCAAATAGCATATTCTCCTTGTGCAATCCCTTACGTATTATCCCATAAAATTCATTCATTTGATGATATTGTAATGAGAACTCCAGAAGATTATGAAACCAAAAATATCAAAGTTTTAACTGAAGCAGAAGCAACAGATATTGATTCTGATAAAAAAATAGTTACTTACACCCACGAAGGTAAAGAAAAAACTATAGAATATGATAAATTAGTCTTAGCTACTGGAGGAAGTCCATTTGTACCTCCTATGAAAGGAGTAGATTTAGATGGAGTATTCAAAATAAGAACTCTCGATGATGGAAGAGCTGTTAAAGAATGGGCTGAAAACTGTAAAAGCGCAATAGTTACTGGTGCAGGATTAATTGGAATTGAAATAGCTTTTGCATTTAAAGAATTAGGTTTAGATGTTACTCTTACTGAGATGTTACCTCAAATTGTACCAAGATCTCTCGACCCAGATATGGCAAATATAATTTCCAAATATCTTGAAGAAGAAGGAATTAAAATTAGTTTAGGCCAACCTATTACAGAACTCAAAGGAGAAGATGGAAAAGTAAAATCTGCAGTATTTGGAGATGGAACTGAAGTTGAATGTGATATGGTAATTATGGCTACAGGAGTAAGAGCAGAACTTGGACTTGCTAAATCTATTGGATGTGAATGTGGTAGATGGGCTATAAGAGTAAATGATAGAATGGCAACTTCTGTTCCAGATGTATTCGCTGTAGGAGACTGTGTAGAATCTTATGATGCAATTCTCAGATCACCAACAATCTCCCAATTAGGAACTACTGCTATTAGACAAGCAAAAACTTGTGCACAAACTATTTGCGGTAAACGTTCTAGATTCAACCCTGTTTTAAATTCAATGGTATCTAAAGTAGGACACCTCGAATTTGGTGCAGTAGGACTTACAACTACTTTTGCACAACAAAACCGTATAAAAACTGTAAGCGAAAAAGTAGAAGCGCTTACAAGAGCAAGATACTATCCAAATGCAAAACCAATGAATGTTAAAGTTATTTGTGATGCTGATGGAACTATTATCGGTTGTCAAATCATCGCAGAAGAAAGAGTAGCTGAAAGAATTGATACAATGACCTTAGCAATTACTGAAGAATTAACCTGCTTTGATTTAAGTAATATGGAATTCGCTTATGCACCACCAGTATCTATGGTAACTGACCCATTAGTACTTGCAGTGGAAAAAGTAAGTAAAAAATTCAACTAATATTAACAAAAATTAATTAGATATTTGCAATTAAAGAATATCTAATTATTAATTATTTATTTACAATATAATCAAATTTAATTTAAATTAGTTAAAGTTAAATAAATTTGATTTTTAAAGAAAAAAAATAAAAAAAAATATAGGTTCAAATATTAGAACCAATAAAAAAAACTAATTAAATTTAATTAATTAGAAATAATATTTATTGATTTAATCTAAATAAAGGAGGAAAAAATATGGCTGTAGGTAAAGAAGTAATAAAAACCATTATAACCTTAATTACTACTGCTTTTGCACTTGTAGCAGGTTTAGCATGGAATGATGCAATACAAGCATTAATTAACACTTTCTTAGACCCTGGAAATGCACTCACTGGTTTAATAGTTTATGCAGTTATTGTAACCGTTATTGCTGTTGTTGTAACTATTGTTCTCGGTAGATTTGCAGATAAAGCAGGTGTAGAACTTGATGAATAATTAAAGTTTTTAACTTTAATTATCAACATTTTCTATTTTTTAACATTAATAATAAAACTAATTTTAAGAAAAAATTTAATTAAAAAAAAGCTAAATCTAGAAATATTTAAAAAATAGTAAAAAATAGTAAAAAATAGTAAAAAAGTAAAGAAATAAAGATTAGATAAATTTAGCACCATCTTTAAATCCAATAATAACTTTATCCACCATCTCTGTGAATAAACCATTTTCAACTACACCTGGAATTGCATTTAAATCTTTTTCCATGTGAATTGGATTCTCAATTTTTTCAAATTTAACATCTAAAATGAAATTTCCATTATCAGTAATAACAGGACCATCTTTTAATTGCCCCATCCTAATAGCTACTTCTCCACCCATATCAGTTAAAGCTTTAGTAACAGGAGTAACAGATTCTGGAATAATTTCAACAGGTAATGGGAAAGCACCAAGAGTATCAACAAGTTTAGATTCATCAGCAATAACAATAAATTCTTTTGCAGAATAGTCTACAATTTTTTCTAAAGTATGTGCTGCTCCTCCACCTTTAATAAGATTAAAATTAGGATCAATTTCATCAGCACCATCAACAGCTAAATCAATTTCATGCTCATCTAAAGTAGTAATAGGAATATTAGCTTTTTTAGCAAGTAAAAATGATTGATAAGAAGTTGGAATTCCCATAACATTAATTCCTTCTTCAGCAATTCTTTTACCAACTGCTTCAATAAAATAATGAGTAGTAGAACCAGTCCCAAGACCTAAAATTTGACCATCTTTTACTTCTTTAGCTGCAAGATAACCTGCATCCTTTTTCATTTGACTCATATAAATCTCTCAATTGTTTGATTAAAATTAAAAAATTAAATTGTATTTAAAATTAAAATATTTGAAATATTTATTAATTCACTATATTAAGGATATTTATTATTATATCTATTTATTATTTGTGATAGCAAATTAGAATTATACCCTACTTAATAGTATTAGAACATTACTTAAAAAAGATTATTGTAATTTAACAACAACTTTATTTAAGGGAATATTCACAGGACATTCATCAAAACTACCTAAATCTTTAACAAATACACATTTATCATTATTTTTTATAGACTCAGGAAAACAAAACTCCCTAAAATCACAGTCTTCATTACTACAATTTAAGTATTTATAAGAGAATTTAGACCCTTCAAAAACTTTAGAATCCGTGTATACAACACTATCCGCTTCTTCCACAACAACAACATTAACTTTTCCATCTTCATGTAATGGACATTTTTGTTCCACATCACGAACTTCAATAATCTTATACTTATGACCTTCAATTAATGAATTTATACAAGATGAGTTATATCTACAACTTTTACACTCATCTGCAGGACCATAAAAAATAAAACTATTCCCCTCTTTTGCTAAATGTTTACCAATTAAAGTTATCATTTAATCACCTTATATTAAATAATAAAATAATTTAAATTCAAATTATATGACCTCAGTTCTAGTAGCAAGCTCAAAAGCAGCTTCTTCAGTAATACCATTATCTCCCAAAATAGTATATCTATCTGGACGGATAGAATTAGACATAACCAATGCTTGAATAATCTCATCTTCACTAACACCTAATTCCTTAGCATTAGTAGGAGCTTTAACTTTCTTCAAAGTAGATTGTATAAATCTCCAATCTCCACCTTGCAACTCCATCATCATAATAGTCCCAACACCACATTGTTCACCATGTAAAGCAGGTTTTTTAGCTATTCTATCAAGAGCATGAGAGAATAAATGTTCAGAACCACTTGCAGGCCTACTAGATCCTGCAATACTAATTGCCATACCACTACTAAATAAAGATTTAACAACAATCCTTGCACTTTCTTCCAAACCTTCTTTTATATCATTAGAAGAATTTATAATAAGTTTAGCAGTCATTTCAGACAATGAAGCAGCAGATTCACTATATGATTCATTTCTTAATCTCTTAGCCAATTTCCAATCTTTAATAGCTGTGTAATTAGATACAACATCAGCACAACCAGAAGATAATAATTTAAAAGGAGAATTTTTAATAATATTAGTATCTGCAATAACAGCAAGTGGAGATTGAGCTTTAATAGAAATAGAAGTATTTCCTTCTTTAATAGAAGCCATAGGTGAAGCTATACCATCATGAGATGCAGTAGTAGGAATAGATAAAAAATGGACTCCTGCATTAGTAGCTGCTAATTTTGCAACATCAATAATTTTACCTCCACCTACACCTAACACAACAGATGCATTAGCTATTTTATCTTCAACTTTTTTTACAGAAGACATTGAAGCATCAGAAACTTGAATAGAATCTACACCAAAATCTGCATCACCCATAGATTCCATAAGATATTTACCTGCTACTTTAAAAGTATGATTCCCACTAACAATAAGTGCATCATTAAATAAACGTAACCCTTCACATATAGAGCCAATATCTTCTAAAACATCAGGCCCAATATGAACTTCTCTTGGCATTTGTATTACTTTTGAATCCATATTATTCTCCATAAAATAAATTAACACTTAAAAATAATTAAATATATTTATGTATACTATTAATAAAATAAGTTTTGATTTAAAATAAAAATTAACGAATAAAAATCAAAATCCTAATAAAATATATAATTAAAGAAAAACAAAATAAATATATTATAAATTAAATTTCAATTTATTAACTAATTAATGAGAGATTA
>JAKSUF010000149.1 GCA_024409145.1 archaeon
TAGGAATCATCATTTTCTTTTACTTCAAGTTTTAAGTAGAAAGGTTTTGCGTTATCGGCTCTAAGCTCAAACTTATCTGTGCTTAAGTTTTTATAAACAAGCTTAGAAGCAACTCTGTCAGTAAGGACATCAAACTTATCATCAGGAGAAAATAGTAAAAGGAACAGAGCCAAAACATTCTGGTATTCAAGCCTTGTGACAAAGCACCCCTGAATCGTTTTTCCAGTAATTACGAGTTTTTCTCTGTTCCTTTCACCAATGACGCCAGGAAGAGCGTAGCCTTTGGACGCCTGTCGTATAGTTTCCTCGCTATATGGTAATGGATAATAGTAACCGTCTTTTGCTACAGTCAGTGTGCAGCTCTTTCCTTGAATCATCATGATTCAAGTTTAAGGGGAAAGTACATTTCCCAAAGGTTAAGAAAGTTCAACCTTTGGGAAATAGAAAAGAAGTATATTTATTAGATGGAAGATAAATTGTTTATTTAAAGTGGATAAATTAATTTTTATCTGTTATTGTATAAAAAGCATTAGGGAGGATAACATTGGCTGAGTATAATATTTATTGTGATGAAAGTTGCTACTTACAAAATGACCATTTCAATGTTATGGGGTTTGGTTGTATCTGTGTTCCAAAAGAAAAATCGCGAGAAATATCCTTACAATTAAAAGAAATAAAAAATGAGTTCCATTGTACACAAGAATTAAAATGGACCAAAGTTTCTCCTAAAAATCTAGATTTTTATCATACTCTTGTTGATTATTTTTTCGATTGCAAAGATTTAGCTTTTAGAGCTTTAGTAGTTGAGAATAAAGATTCGCTTGATCATGAAACTTATAATCTAGGTAGTCACGACAGTTTTTACTATAAAATGTATTATCAATTACTAAAAAACATAGTTGATAAACGCAATTCTGGAGATACTTTTAATGTTTATTTTGATATAAAAGACCGTCATAGTTCTTTCAAAATTAAGAAATTACAAGAAGTCTTGACTAATTATTTACATGATTTTGATGCAACGATAATTACCAAAATGCAGATTATACGATCTAATGAAAGTGAACTGCTACAATTAAATGATTTTTTGCTTGGATCTGTAATGTATAAGAGTCGTCATTTTGATACAAGTGCAGCTAAACTAAGTATTGTTGGTCATGTTGAAAATAAATCTGGTAGTAAATTAGATTATACAAATGAACCATGGAAAACAAAATTTAATCTCTTTCATTTTATGCCTAGCTTTAAGAGGGAAAATTAATGCTACAATTACCAGAAAAGATTCAAATCCCTGAAGATGCAATTTCACAGGTTCCAGAATTATTCAAAGTATTTAAAAGAGATTTTATCGATAATAAAACTTATTTTATGGCTTATCCTGTTATTATTGCACAACCAAAGCCTGGTGAAACTTATCCTGAAGTGTTTTGGCATATTATTTCTCAACAATCCCAGAAAGGAAGTAAAAGCAATAATACACGTTTAATTGATTATAAACGTGCAAAACGTTTATGTTGGATTAAACCTATTATTCAGCAGTATAAAGATGAACAGATTACTTCTTGGCGTGCAAAAGAATTTGATAAGAATGCAGGAAAGGAAATTTATAAATATTATTTCTGGTACAAGGAAGGAAAATTTATTGTTATTTTAAAATGTATTGAAACTAAAACTAAAAAGTTTTTTATTGCAACCTCATTCTATGTATTTGACAACAATGTAACATATTATGAAGGCTTATATAGTAATGGTGAAAAGCTAATTTAAGCAAAAAAAAGGGCATCGATTGTTACTCGACCCCTTAATTCCTTCTACACTTGGTAGATGAATCACTCTGCCTATAATATAGTCCGGAACAATGATTTTGTCAATAAAAATGTATTGACAAAAATATTAAAAGCCTTTCTTTTAGACTCTAAACGTATAATTTCCTCGTTGTAAGACAATGAAAATATAACATAAAGTTCTACCGTTAAAATATTAGATGAGAGAAAATATAATTTAGAAATGCGTAAAATGACTATTTTAAATAATTTTAAGATGTATAAATTAAAAGGTTATATTATAAATGTTTCTTTTGTTATTTTATATTTCTTAGATATTTTATCTATGTATTCAGGTTCAATTTGTCGTGCAAAAGCTAATAAACCTGTAATATAATTAGTTAATCCAAAAATAGTATTAAACTTTCTTTTTTCGGTATGTTCATTTCTATTCTTTGTATAATAATATAAATGACATTCTAATTTTGCTTTAAAATCTTTTGGAAGATGCAATTTTTCAGAATTTACTAGTAATCCTAAAATAATTTTTCTTGTTCCTGGGTGTGATATCTGTGTTTTTTTTACATTTGGTGTAAAACCATTTTCTTCAAGAAGTCTATATACACCATTAATTATTTTATTAACTATCTCTTTATTTATAGCAGGACTTTCTGTTGATATATAAATATCATCAGCATATCTTGTGTATATTAAATCAAAGTTTTGTACTGAAAGAAAATTATCAATTTTCTGATCCAAATCTATTGTTATTAGATTTGCTAGCATAGGGCTTGTTGGAGCACCTTGTGGTAAGTGTCCTATGCTTTTCTGTGAATATATCTTATACTTTTTTTGGTTATGTACTTTCCATTTATAGTTATTATGTTGTAAATATTCTTCATGTTTATCTGAATAATTAATTGTACATAAGCGGGCTAATTGAAATGATAAGAGCTTTGTATATCCAAGATTATGAAAATAATTATAAACATCTATTTCTGAAATTGTTTCAAAATAATTCTTAATATCAATTTTAATAAGCCATTTACAATTACAATGAGGTTTTGCACAATCAGCTATAGATGTTCCTTTTTTATATGCATAAGAATATATTGAATTATTATCATCTATTTGAAGAATATTGGTATTAATCCATTTTTGAATTTTTTCAAGATTAATATCTGGTGCAGAAATAACTCTATAACCACCTGAGCGTTTCTTAATTGAGAAATTAACATAATGCACATGTGGATTTGAAATAATTGCTTTGATTACTGGTAATGGAACTTTAGTATGATTTGATAAATGCTTTAATGTTAAAATTATTGGCATCTTTCGAGCTAATAGCCGTTCAATAACTATAATTGAATTCTCAATAACTTTCTGAGGAATACCTTGTTTTTTTCCTTCTCTGCGATAAAGCGCAGGCGACCAGTTTTTCATCTACTTTAAGTTTGACGCAAGTATAGAGATTGAAAATCTAAAAGACTCCGCATGTGAGATTTTTAATCTCTATATTTTCATTGCGGACGATTTTACCAAGAAAATAAGTAATCTTATTTTCCGTTTAAATCTTTTATTTCTAAAAGACCGGTCTCTTTCGAGTAGCTAGATTACTAATCTGGTGCCCACAATGATTTAGGATAATAAATCTCTGCATTTTCATCAATACAAGATTGCGTATTTCTATTTTTTTTTCCTTTAGTTAAGTAATTTACAGTTTTTTTCCCTTGTGGTGTAATATTGTTATTTTTATCTATCCAATTAAAATTTTGTAATTCAGTTAAATAATAATTCAATTGATATCTGTTTAGCCCTAGATATTTTGAAAAATACTTTTCATTATATCGACGATTTTTATAAATTAATTTAAGTATAACTATACTGTATTTTGTTTCAGGTTTTAGCAGGTAATTTGTTTTTTTTATTAAACGTCCTAATTTGTTAAATAATTCTTGAATAAAATTATTTACATCATTTTCATTATAACTAAAGTTTGTATTGGGACGGGGCTCTATTAATGGATTCCAATTGTTTCTATCACACCATATTATTAATGGTGTATTATTTGGACATTTATGCGATAAAATTGTTAGATTAAAACTGTCATTATATCCTAATGGTGATATCTTTTTTGATAAATTTTGCCCATATTTATTACACAATTGTATAATTCTCTTAGTTGTTTTTTCAGGCCATTTTGTGTATCCATTTTCGCAATATAAACAATTATGTATTGAAAAAAGACCTTTAGTACGTTTTAAAAGATGTTCAGCTTCTTCTGTTATAGCAAATACAAAAGTACTTATTTTAATAAGTTTATAAGAATTCCAACTTTTTATTGTTTTGCTGCTATAAAACCAAGTAAAAAAAGTTTGTATTTGATCTCCTGATATACCTGTATCATTAATAAGAAATACTTGTCGTACGTTTTTATTAATCATTTTGTTAATACTAGGATGATCTAAACAATTATTATGCCTTTTACAAAAATCTCGAATAAAATGAGCTATTTCTCCCTCACTTCCTGTTCCTCTTTTATTATTAATTCTATCAGGTTGAGTGTTTTTATCTGTAGGAAAATATGTTATGTTATTAAAATCTTCCTTTTTGGGTGAATCTCTAACAGTAAATAGAGCAATATTACCTTCAATTTCTTGTATAATAGCTTCTAATTGTTTCGACATACTATTCATCATGAAATCAGTTGAATAATACGTGAGGCTTTCTACTAATAATTTTGCATAATTTTTATCAGCTATATCAAATTGAGTAAGCCATTTTTTGTAAGTAGGTATTGATTCAGTTTTCATATTTTCTACGCCGCACGTGCATTATCATTCACAGTACGAATAATAGTAATCAATCGTTTCT
>JAKSUF010000015.1 GCA_024409145.1 archaeon
GGAAATGACCTCGCCCTTCGAGATTTCCGCATTGACGGCCTTGAGCGGCGTCGCCTGCGGAAATTCCTTGCGCAGATGCTGAATCGAGATCATGACAGCTTCACTCCCTTCAGGATTCGGCGGTCCCGCCGCGGCTGAACCCGAACAGGGCGGCTTTTTTTGTAAGGGGGAGAAAATTTTTATTAGTATATTAATTAGAACCATATTAATATTTATCATAAGTTAATAATTGATTTATAATATTTAAATCTTTATAAGTATTTATTTTTTGTTTTGCTAATATATCATCTATTACTACTCCATCTATCATTCCATTTTCTAAGTCTTTTAACATTTCATCATAGTCATCATAGTAAATATATTTTGCACCTTCAATATATAGTGTTGCGATATCTTCATAAATTGATCCACCAATAACACCTATATTTTTATATTCTAAATCTTTTATCTTTTTTAATGCTTCTTGTTTTTGTTTTTTATTATCTGTATCATAATTTATTACTGCAATAACTCCTCCACTTTCATATGTTGGATTACTAAAATAATAAATTTCTTTTCTTTCATCTGTTATAGAAATACTAGAACATCTAATATCTAATTTTTCTGATGGTTGCATTAACTCTTCGAATGTTAAAGTTTTAGTATCTAATGCATAACCATATTCCCTGCAGAAACGAATTACTAAATCTATTTCATATCCTTCAATTTTGTTATCACTTAAAAAACAAAATGGTTTATTATTTACTTCTGCTCCTAGAATTATTTTACCATTTATATTTGGTAATTCTGTATAGTCTACATCAAGTAAATAATCTACTTTATCAAACCAATTTTTTTGTATTTGATTATATGTTCCATCTTTTTGAATCTTTAATAAGAATTCATTAAATTGTTGTTGTAATTTATAACCTTTTTGATTCTTATTAAATGCATAAGCAAAATTATCAATAGACATTTTCTTTTTAATGTATGTTAAATTTGTTTTTGTTTTCATTATTTCTTTTATTGATGGTTCATCAACTGCATATCCATCAATCTTATTACTAAGTAATGCTTCTGTTAATTCATCATAATCTTTAAATTGAATAATATTAACATATGGAATAATTTCTTTAACCATATCAAAATAAATTGTTCCTTGTTGAACACCAATGGTTTTACCTTCAAGTTCTTCAAGCTTTACATATGTTGTATTTTCAGTTTTATAAAAACTATAGAATAAAATTAATAATACAACTACTAATCCAAATATCCCTATTAAAAATTTTTTCATAAATATTTTCCTTTTATATTTATTAAATATATTATAAATTAAATAATAATATTATCAATAATTTTCTTTAATGATATTTTTTATAAAAATTTTTTTATTATATAAATTATCGCATGAAAAAAGAACATCATAAGATGTTCCTTTTTATATTATTATTTGTTTTGCATCATATTAAGCTGCAGCACTTCCAAAAATGAAGCTTGCGATTAATGCTGCAAAAGCGATAACTAATGTACCAATACCTACCCACATAAGTGAAGACATTGATGCCATTCTATCATCAGCTTTGTTTCTCTTCATAATGATTTCGAAACCGATCATTAATACTGATCCGAAAATTAAGATAGCTGCGATTGGTTTAACAAATCCAGCGATTTTTCCCATAATTGTATCAGCTGCTGTGTTTTCTGTTGAGAAATCAGTTGTATCAAAAGCTGTAGCGCTAACGTTTGAAGCTAATAAATACATGAAAGCTGTAGCTGAACTCATAATTTGTGTTAATTTCTTCATAGTAGTATACCTCCCTTTGATTAATATTATATTACTAAAAAAGTATTAGTCAATTATTTGTGTACTATTTTATACATATTTTTATCTTAATTATCTTCGTATTTTTCTATGATTTATATATATTAATTTTATACTATTCTTAAATATTTTTTTATAAATTTTATTACATAAAAAAATAAGAGCATTACTGCTCTTATTTTTATTTTCAATATTTTTTTCTTTCTTATTAAGCTGCAGCGCTTCCGAAAATGAAGCTTGCAATTAATGCTGCGAAAGCGATAACTAATGTACCAATTCCTACCCACATAAGTGATGTCATTGAGTTCATTCTGTCGTCTGCTTTGTTTCTCTTCATAATGATTTCGAATCCGATCATTAATACTGATCCGAAGATTAAGATTGCTGCGATTGGTTTAACAAATCCAGCGATTTTTCCCATAATTGTATCTGCTGCTGTGTTTTCTGTTGAGAAATCTGTAGTATCAAAAGCTGTAGCGTTAACGTTTGTAGCTAATAAATACATAAATGCTGTAGCAGATGCCATAATTTTAGATAATTTGTTCATGTAATACCTCCAAATAATAATATAAAAATTTTTTTCTTTATTTTAAATATGAACTATTCAACAATATTTTCTACTAATTCAGCTGTTTGGTTTACTGTTCCTTCTTGTAAACTTCCAGCAATGTCATCAGCAACTCCAAAGATTAAGTTTGTAATAAATAAAGATCCTACAATGAAGATTGTTCCAATAGCTACATATAATAAAGACATAAGTGCATCTTTTCTTTTTCCATCATCTTTTCTATTCATAATGATTTCAAATCCTGTAGTAATAATTGCTACGAATGTTACTATAATTGCTGCTGCAAGTACTAGTGGCCAGATTGTGTTTAAAATTGTAACTAGTGTGTTGTTTAAACTACTCATCTTTATCCTCCCTCCTTAAAGTGTTAATATAATTATACCATATTTTGTCAATTTAAGTCAAACATTTTTGCAATTTTTCCTAGCATTTTTAATGACATTTATAAAAATATAATATACAATATGTGTATTATATTATGAAAGGTAGAAATATGGAAGAGTTTATTAGAAATTTGTTTAAAAAATATGATATTTTATTAAATGATGATCAAGTTAATATGTTTATTACTTATCTTAAAGAACTTAAGGAAGCCAATGAAAAATTCAACATTACAGCGATTACTGATGATGAAGAAATTATCATTAAGCACTTTTTAGATTCTGCACTTCTTGGTAAACATTTTGATTTATCTAAAGTTGAAACAGTAATAGATGTAGGTACTGGCGGAGGTTTCCCTGGTATGCCTCTTAAAATTTGCTATCCTCATTTAAAAATTACACTTGTTGATTCTTTAAATAAACGTGTAAATTTCTTAAATGAACTTATTAGTAAATTAGGACTTAAAGATATTGAAGCTATTCACGCTAGATCTGAAGAACTTGGACAAAATGAAGATTTCCGTGAACATTATGATCTTGCTACATCAAGAGCAGTTGCATACTTAAATACTCTTTCAGAATATTGCATTCCTTTTGTTAAAAACGGCGGATACTTTATTCCTTTAAAGAAAGATGATCTTGATGAAGAACTTGAAGTATCAACTAAAGCTGTTGAAACTCTTGGTGGAGAAATAGAAAAAGTTGAAAAATATAAATTAGATGAAATAGATATGAATCATTCTTTAGTATTTATTAAAAAAGTAAAACTAACAGATAAAAAATATCCAAGAAATAATAAACAAATATCTTCTAAACCTTTATAAATAGAAGGATAGAAGAATAGTAATTATTCAAAAAATAATTTTTTCTTACATTATATTTTATATTGTTTTTTTAGAAATATTTGATATAATGAACTAGAAATATAAGCACCTTTGTACTACTAGAAGAGGAAATTATGAGAAATATAATTAATGTGAAAGTGAGAAAGAAGATGGGCAAAATTATTGCTATTTCTAATCAAAAAGGTGGTGTAGGAAAATCTACAACAACTATTAACCTAGGAGCATGTCTTGCTGAATCAGGTAAACAAATATTAATAGTTGATTTAGATCCACAAGGTAACTCTACAACAGGTCTTGGTATTAGTAAATCTACTTTAGATAAGACTGTTTATGATTTATTACTTGGTGACGCTACTTTAAAAGAAGTAATTAAAACAACATCACAAGAAAGACTTTTATTATTACCTGCTAACATGAATCTTGCTGGTGCAGAAATAGAATTTGTAAATATCAAAGAAAGAGAACAACTATTAAAAAATATATTAAATCTTTTAAGAGATGATTTTGATTATATATTTATAGATTGTCCTCCATCATTAAATATGCTTACAATCAATGCTATGACAGCTGCAGATAGTGTTCTTATACCTATCCAAACTGAATTCTATGCTATTGAAGGTTTAAGCCAACTTATTTATACAATGGATATGGTAAAACAAAGATTAAATCCTAACCTTACAGTTAACGGTGTTGTATTTACTATGTTTAATTCTAGCACTAACTTATCTCAACAAGTTGTTGAAAACGTTAAAGCTGGTCTTAACTACTATAAATATAAAACAGTTATTCCAAGAAGTGTTAGACTTGCTGAAGCACCAAGCTTTGGTTTACCTATAAATCTATATGAACATAACAGCAAGGCTTGTGAAGCATATCGTAATCTTGCTAAAGAATTTATTAAAGTAACAAATGATTAATTAAGAATAAAAATACAATTTTAAGGAGTTTATGATGACAGTAAAAAGAGGACTTGGTATGGGTCTTAGTGATTTACTAGGTGCACCTGAATTACCATCAAATGTTGATAGTTCTAGTGAAAAAATCGAAATGATTAAAATTAGTAACATTAAACCTAATCCTAATCAACCAAGAAAATATTTTAATGAAGAAAAATTACAAGAATTATCTGAATCTATTAAAGAAAATGGAGTAATCCAACCTCTTATAGTTCAACAAGATGGTTCTAAATATATGATTATTGCAGGTGAAAGAAGATATAGAGCAAGTAAACTTGCTGGAGTATCAGAACTTCCTTGTATAGTTAAAAATTATACTGATGAAGAACTTATTAAAGTATCATTACTTGAAAACATTCAAAGAGAAGATTTAAATTCTATTGAAGAAGCTGAAACATATAAGAGTATCATTGAAGAATTCAACATTACTCAAGATAAATTAGCTGATCAATTAGGTAAATCCAGAACATACATAACAAACTCACTAAGATTATTAAATCTTTCAGATCATGTTAAAAACCTTGTTATTAAAGGTGAATTAATGCATTCAGTAGCAAGAGCTTTAATAACATTAGATCATAAAGAACAAGATAAACTTGCAGATTTAATTATTAAAGAAGGATTTAATGCAAGACAAGTTGAAAAGTATCTATCAAGTAAAAAAGACGTAACTATTAAAAAATCAGAACCAAAGGTTTTACCACTAGAATATTCAAATATTGAAAGATCACTTAAAGAATTCTTTGGATCTAAAGTTAAATTAAGTCACAACGAAAAAGATAAAAAAGGTAAAATTGAAATTAATTACTTCTCAGATGACGATTTAGAAAGAATTTTAAACCTATTAAACATTAATTTATAATAAAAAGATTAATGTTAATATCTTAATCACTTAGAAAATTTAAAATAGTACAAATATAATAACTTATGTAATTTGGTTTACATAAGTTATTTTTTTGACCCATTTTTGGGTTAAATTTACCAAGTTATCCACAATTAATCAATACTTTTTATACGATTATGTAATACCATTTTTTACATAAACAAATTTCGATTTTTCCTTGCATTTACCTATTTTATATGATATTATTTGATAGGAAAAAGGGTTAAAAATTAGGTAAGTTATCCACAACTTTATGTGAATAAATTGTGAATACCTGTGGATAGATTTACATAATCGTTTAAAATACAATGTTTTAGTTGTGAATAATAATTATAAACATTCTGTGTATAATTTTTGGGGAGGTTATTAAAGTTGGACGAAAATTTAGAATTATGGAATATGACAATAGATACAATTAAGGAATTTATATCTAATGTAGAATTTCAAACTTGGTTTAAACCAACAAAGTTCATTAAGGCAGAAGACAATGTTGTATATATAGAAGTTAAAAATGACATTGTTAAAAAGCTTTTAGTTAAAAGATATAATGATTTAATATTAGATACAATACACACAGTTTTTGGAGAAAACTTTACTTATAGTGTTAGTTTATCTCAAAAACAAGATGTTCCATCAATTAGTGAAAACTTTGCAAAAGAAAATAGTTATTCATTAAAACCAGAATTTGAATCAAATCTAAATCCTAAATTTACTTTTGAATCTTATGTAGTTGGTGGATCAAACAAATTAGCATATGATGCTTCAGCAAGAGTTGCTACAGAACCTGGTGAAATATATAACCCATTATATATTTATGGTAATGTAGGTCTTGGTAAGACTCACTTAATGCAAGCTATAGGAAACTTCATTAAAGAAAATACTCCAGAGAAAAAAGTATTATATGTAACAAGTGAAAAATTCTTAAGTGACTTCTTACAAGCAGTAAGAGTTCAAAAAGATACAACAGAATTTAGAAACAAATATAGATGTGCTGATGTATTGCTTGTTGATGATATTCAATTCTTCGTTAACAAACAAGAAACACAAGAAGAATTCTTTAACACATTTAATGCATTAACAGATTTAAATAAGCAAATTATTTTAACATCAGATAAACCACCACAACAAATCAACGATATTGATGAAAGATTAAAATCAAGATTTGAAATGGGACTTATCGTAGATATTCAATCACCAACACTTGAAACAAGAATGGCGATTATAAAAGAAAAAGCATCAAATATAGATAAAACTATAGATATACCTGATGAAGTAGTAGAATTTATAGCAGATGGAATTCCATCAAACGTTAGAAGACTTGAAGGAGCAGTACAAAAATTACTAGCATATTCAAAGTTAACTAAAAAAGAAATATCATTAGCAACAGCTAAAGAAGCACTAAAAGATATGATCAATCAAAAACCTACTACTATAAATATTAGTTATATTCAAGAAGTAGTATCACAATTCTATGGATTAACAGTAGATGATCTTAAAGCTAAAAAGAGAAGTAAAGAAATTGCTAATGCTAGACAAATTGCAATGTACTTATCTAGAAAATTAACTGATACATCTTTCCCAAACATTGGTGAAGAATTCGGTGGTAAAGATCACTCAACAGTTATTCATGCTGTAGATAAAATTGAAGCAGATATTAAAACTAGTAAAGAATTTAAAGAAACAATTGATTTACTAGAACAAAAAATTAAAGCTTTATAATATAGAAGAAAAAAATATAAAATTAAAAATATTTTATAAAAAATTATGACCAAGCAAATAATTAAAAGTTATAAACAATATAAACTTATATAAGTTAAAAAATTTAATTAACATAATTTAATAATATATTCTGTTAATAAGTTGTGATTAATTTGTTCATATGTTGTTTATATCATGTTAATAAAAATAAATTAAGAAAAATGAAAAAAATTATGTTGTTAATAAATAACCACTTATCAACGGTTACATAACACTTAATCCACAACATTTTTCACATATAAAATCCTAGTATACATAAGGGTTACAAGAGATCTTAACAGATTTCACATAGCCTACTACTATAACTACTATTTTATATATATATAATATATGAGAAGGAGATCGAAATTATGCAATTCACATGTAACACACTTGATTTGATTGTTGCAATTAATACAGTATCAAAAGCAATATCAAATAGAACAGCAAATCCTATTTTATCATGCATGTTATTAAAAGCAGAAGGTAATGATTTATATTTAATAGGTACAGATTTAGAATTAAGTATTAAGAGTAAAATTAATGCTAACATTCAACAAGGTGGATCATTAGCATTAGATGCTAAATTATTCCCTGAAATTATTAGAAGATTACCTGAAGGATTAATTGAAATTACTTCAGATGAAAATAATTATGCAACAATTAAATGTGGAAAGTTAGAATATAAATTAGCAGGACAAGCAGGAGCTGATTATCCAGAACTTCCTGTAGTAGAAAAAAATAATGCTATTGTAATGTTCCAAGATGATTTAAGAAATATGATTAAATCTACAATCTTTAGTATAGCTACAGAAGAAACAAAACCAATACTTATGGGTGAATTATTAGAAATAGAAAATAATGAAGTAACATTAGTAGCAGTTGATGGATATAGAATCTCTGCTAAAAAAGGAATAGTATCAAATAATGCAGGATCATTACAAGCTATTATTCCAGGAAAAAATATGAATGAATTATCAAAGATTTTATCAAGTGATAAAGAAGATAAAATGAATGTATATTTCACAGATAGAAATGTATTATTTGAATTAGATAATTCTATAATTATTTCAAGATTAATTGAAGGTAAATTTATTAACTATAAACAAAACTTAAAAGATGATTACGAAACATCATTTAAAGTTGATAAAGCTACATTATTAAATTCAGTAGAAAGAATTTCTTTAATATCTGGAATAGATAAAAAACAACCAATCAAAATTGAAATGAGTGGAAGTGAATTAATTCTTTCATCAAATACAACAGCAGGTCAAGGACATGAAGAAATTGAAATATCAAAAGAAGGACCAGATCTAACAATTGCATTCAATCCAAAATTCTTACTTGATGTATTAAGAGTAATTGATGAAGAAGAAGTAACATTAACATTTAAAAATTCATTAACACCATGTATCATTAAATCAGAAAAGAATGATTCATATAAATATTTAATTTTACCATTAAGATTAAATGCGTAAAAAAATTTAATGAAATAATAATTTAATAAAGTTGAAATAAAAAATATAGAGAAAAGCTATTTCTCTATATTTTTTTTATGTTATCATTTATATGTAAGAAAAAATTTTATTAAAAAATATATAAAAAAATAGAAGGGTAAGATATGAATAATAATATCCAAAAATTTACATTTTTAAGAGATAACTATAAAAATTTTTATTTTGAAGCCGTAGAATCGATTTTAAGCGATTTTTACATTGAACTTAAGTATCATTATTCATTTGATAAAAAAATCGATTTTAGACACGTTTTAAGAATTAAAAAAAATTCGGACTTAAAAAATATTATTGATTTAGAAAAATATAAAAAGATAATTTTAGCATTAGGTATCATCGAAGGTATAAATTATTATAAAGCAGTTTCACCTGAAAATTTTATAGTCGAATGTGATGAACTTACTGAAGATGAAAAAAGATGGTGGGAAAAATTATTTTATAAAGGACTAGGTGAATATAGATATCTTAATGGAATAAATATAGATGAAAGTGAATTTGTTCATTTTGCATCAACAGGATCAAAAATAGATAAAGTAGAAGTAAGTGATCTTAAAGGTAACTTAGTTTTAGTTGGTGGTGGTAAAGATTCAATTACATCACTAGAAATATTAAATGATGAAAAAGATTATAATAAGATATTAATAGTTAACCCAAGAACAGCATCATATGAATCTGCAAAAACTGCAGGATATAATGATGAAGATATTATTGTGGTTGAAAGAATAATAGATGAAAATTTATTAGCATTAAATGATGAAGGATTTTTAAATGGACATATACCTTTTTCAGCAATGCTTGCTTTTTTAAGTACATTAATATCTGCAATGACTGGCAGAAAAAATGTAGTTGTATCTAATGAAGATAGTGCAAACGAAGATACAGTAGAAGGTGCAAATCATCAATATTCAAAAACATTAGAATTTGAAAATGATTTTAGAAGTTATTCACACAATTCACTTTTTAGTAGTGAAGAAGTAAATTACTATAGTATATTAAGACCATTATCAGAATTACAAATTGTAAAGATTTTTGTAAATTATAAAAAATATTTTAATGTATTTAAGAGCTGTAATGTTGGAAGTAAAATTATAGATAAAAGAGAAGTATGGTGCGGATGTTGTCCAAAATGTCTTTTCGTATATATTTTACTTTTAAGTCAACTTGATAGTTCTGAAGTTATTAACATTATCGGCAACGATATGCTTGATAATATTAAAATGAAAGAAGATTTCGAAAAATTAATTGGTGTTCGTGATGAAAAACCATTCGAATGTATAGGAACAAAAGATGAAGTTAATGCAGCTATGTCATTAATTTTAGAAAAAGATGAATATAAAAATAATGAAAACTTACCTTTATTAATAAAATATTATAAAGATGAGTGCCAAAATAAACATATGAATAAGGATCAAATTGATAAAATTTTAAATTCTTATGAAACAAATAATAATGTTACACGTGAAACAACAGAAAAAATTAAAAAATTATTAGGTATTTTATAGAGGTAATAATGAATAAAATAGAAGAAATATTTAATAACAAAAAGATTTTAATATTAGGATATGGGGCAGAAGGAAAATCTACTCATAAATATATAGTAGAAAATAATATAAATTGTGAAATTTATATATCTGACCAAAGAGATATTTCTAATGAATTAGTAGATAATAATGTAAAAGTAGTAGAAGTAGATAAATTTTTAAAAGATTTAGAAAGTTATGATATCATAATGCAATCTCCTGGAGTAAGTATGAAAGATATCAACATTACTAACATTAAAGATAAAATTTATTCTCAAACTGAACTATTTATAGAAATGTATGCTGATAAAATTATAGGTGTAACGGGAACAAAAGGTAAAAGTACAACAACATCTTTAATATATCAATTAATGAAAGATCAAAATAAAGATGTAATTTTGGTAGGTAATATTGGAATTCCATTCTTTGATGAAATAAAAAATATAAAAGAAGACACAATAATAGTAGCAGAATATAGCTGCCACCAACTAGAATTTATTAAAAAATCACCTCATGTAGGTATAATTGTAAACATTTATGAAGAACATTTAGATCATTATCAAAGTTTTCAACAGTATAAACAAACTAAATGCAATATTATAAAATATCAACAAGCAAATGATTATGCTTTAGTAAATATTGATAATAAAAATATAAAAGAATATTTAGAAAAAAAAGAAGTGGTTTCTAATATAATAGAATTATCTGGTGAAACAAATTCATTGTTTCACATGAAACAAGATTCAATATTCTATAATAATGAAGAAATATTTAGTAAAGATGATCCAAGAAACTTACTTGGAAAACACAACTTATATAATATAATGACATTATTTGCAGTAGCAAATATATATAATATAAGTATAAATGATGTAAAAGAAACAGTAAAAAACTTCGCGGGACTAGAACATAGAATGGAATTTGTTCGTGAACTTGATGGAGTTAAATATTATAATGATTCAATATCAACAATTCCAGAAACATGTATCGCAGCTTTAGAAACATTTCCTGAAACAGATACTTTAATAGTAGGAGGAAATGATAGAGGAATCAATTATAATAAATTGATAGAAAAGATAAATTTATTACCTAATCTAAAAGTAATATGTATTGACGATGTAGGTATGAAAATATATAATGAAATAAATAATGAAAAATATCAAATAAATGATATGCATGATGTTGTAATTAAAGCAAAAGAAATTACAAAAAAACTATGTTTACTTTCTCCGGCCGCATCAAGCTATGGACATTATAAAAATTTCAAAGAGAGAGGAACTATGTATAAGAATGAAGTAATGAAACTAAAATAAAAATTGTTTCACATGAAACAGAGGAAAGGTTACTATGAATATTACTAAAATAAGACTACAAAATTATAGAAACTATAAAGATTTAGAAATAGAATTAGAGAATGGACTTAATCTATTTGTGGGTAATAATGCTCAAGGTAAAACTAATTTACTTGAATCAATATATGTTTCATCTCACGGTAAAAGTTATAGAACAAGTAAAGATCAAGAATTAATAAAATTCGGTGAAGACTTCCTATATATAGATATAGATATGGATAAAGCAGACCGTGAAGAAAATATAAAAATAAGAATTACTAATAATAAAGAAAAGAATATTCAAATAAATAATCTAAAGATTAAAAAATTATCAGATCTTGTTGGATATATTAAAGTAATAACTTTTAAACCAGAAGATCTACTTCTTATAAAAGAAGGACCTAATAATAGAAGAAAATTTTTAGATACAGAAATATCACAAATAGATACTTACTATATGCAAAACTTACAAAAATATAATAGAGCATTACTTCAAAAAAATAATTACTTAAAAAATACACGTGAAATAAATATTGACGAACTATCAATATGGAATAATCAACTTGCAACATATGGTGCTGAGATTATTAAGATAAGAAGAAACTTCATAAAAGAAATTAATGAACTTATTAAGATTATCCACAGTAATATAACTGATGAAAAAGAAAATATAGAAATGATATATGAAGAGAATGTAAAAGAAGATAACATTATGAATAAACTAGAAGAACATATAAATCAAGATATAAAATATAGATCTAGTCAATGCGGTCCTCATCGTGATGATTTCTCTTTTAAGATTAATGATATTGATGTAAAAAAATTCGGATCACAAGGTCAACAAAGAACATCAATTTTATCTTTACTATTTAGCCAAATAGAATTAATAAAAAATAAAACAGGAGAACTTCCTATATTATTACTTGATGATGTATTATCTGAACTAGATGAAAAAAGACAAATGAAAATGATAGAGTATATAAACCGTATGCAAACAGTATTAACATGTACAGAAATAAAAGATGAGATAAAAGAAAAGCTTAATATTAAAAAGATATACTATATAAATGAAGGAAATATTCAAAAATAACACTATAAAAATCGTGCAAACCCTTTACCACAAAAGGATAGCACGATTTTAATTTTGTATTTTTTAACAACTTTCTTCTATATAATATATATATTAATTACTACATATATAATAATCTGAAAAAATTATAAAAAATATGTAAAAAAATTGTTGACATAAAATAATAGAGATGCTATAATTAAAACTCGTTAGGGGTTATTCCTTAACATACAAAATAATAATCCTCAATAGCTCAGCGGTAGAGCATTCGGCTGTTAACCGAAGGGTCGTAGGTTCAAACCCTACTTGAGGAGTTTTTTTATGGTCCGTTGGTCAAGCGGTTAAGACATCGCCCTTTCACGGCGGTAACATGGGTTCGATTCCCATACGGACTATTTATGGATCATTAGCTCAGTCGGTAGAGCACAGGACTTTTAATCCTGGTGTCCCGGGTTCGAATCCCGGATGGTTCATTTTTTTATGGAAGCATAGCTCAGCTGGGAGAGCACCTGCCTTACAAGCAGGGGGTCACAGGTTCGATCCCTGTTGTTTCCACTTTAAAAACTACAAATAAAAAATATTTAAAATTTTTTAAAATAGTTGTTGACAATATATTAACTAGGTGGTATACTACGATACAGTTGTTAACCGAACAAAGGAAAACAACACAGAAAACAAGTAATTATGTAGTATTAAAAATAATTTAAAAAAAATAAAAATATATGTTGACATATATTTGACATGATGATATACTACCGAACAGTTACTAACAAATATAACAATTTTTAGTAACAAAAAATAATTTAAAATTTTTATCACAAATTGTTGACATTATGTTAACGAGGTGGTAAAATAAAAAAGCTGACTCGCAAGAATCAGTTAGTACAATGATTTAATTGAATAATAAATAGCAACCAGCCCTGATATTTCTGAGAGTTAATACTCAAAGAAAAATTAGATTAGTAAAAACGGAAATCAGAAATGATTTTAAAAACG
>JAKSUF010000150.1 GCA_024409145.1 archaeon
GAATATATTAAAAAAAGTATATTTAAAGGGTAGAATTATATTTAAAAAATAGGAATATATTAAAAAAGATTAAAAGATAATCAGCTATTAACTGATTTATCTTCTTGGTTTAAATAAGTTTACAATATTTTGTTTTACACTACCTGTATCTTCAAGTTTCTTTTTGGTTTTAGGTTTTTTATCTTCTTTAATTGGTCTATTTTTAGATCCTGCAGGTTTTTTAGCTTCATATTCTGCTTTAGCTTTAGCTCTACTTTGATATAAGTATCCTCCAAGAAGACCAACTAATGCACCAATACCTAAAATAGAAACACACATTACAATAAGTGCAGTATTGAATGAATTTATGTCTGTTGCAGTTATTGGACCTAATCCTCCGATTGATGCAGCGTAAAGTAATGGTATTGCACTTACTGCTCCTAATATTAATCCTTTTAATTTAGTTTGTGCTTTATATCCTATGTATAGGGGACCCACTGCTGCTAATGCAGTTAATACATCTATATTTTGTTTGTATGCTGCAACAGGGAAGAATAAGAATATGACTGCACCTATGATTAATGATTTTAAATCAATTTTAGGAAATCTACTATTCTTAGATTTTGGCTCTTTTCTTTTATGGATTCTATCTTTGTCAACATCAACCATTATTTCACCATTTATAACTCTAATCTTTTATTTGCTATTTATATTACTTATATTTATATAATTGGTTTTAATAGTTTGGTAGATTTAATTGTTTGAGGAGTTTCCACTTATTAATCCTCCAAATGCTCCTGCAATTCCCATAATAATCATATATTTAATAATACTAAGTAATACTGCAACAAGACTTCCAATTCCAGATAATGTAAAACCAGTAAGTCCTCCTAAAAGACCTCCAAGGAGAGTTCCACCAAATGTGATTAATATTATGAATAAAATTGAAGAAATGATTGTTCCAAATGCTCCTGCTACTGCTGCATTCCACAAACCACTAAGCATTCCTTCTTTAGCAATATATCCTACAATAAATCCTACAATTAATAATCCAATAAATTCATATCTGCTTAAGCATATTCTAACAAGTAAAGTTAATATGAATCCAATTATAACAGCTTTCCATTTTGTCATGAATTCACCTTTTTAGCGATTTTTTATTTTAATTCATTAATTTTTTCAAATCTTCAACGAATTTTTGAGTTTTTTCTTCATAATCTTTCATATCTGCTCTAGTTAATCCTAATGTTTGTAATGGTTTTTTAGTTTCTTGTTCTAATTTTTTAAATGTAGATTCCACTCCAGAACCTCCTGCAGTATCAAAGAAAGCCACATTGTTAAATTTACCATTATTCTGTCTTAAGTATGTTAATACTGGGCTTGCCATAGTTGATGCCCATACGGGTGTTCCGATAATTACTAAATCATATTCTGAAGGATCTTTTTCAGGATTTTCTATTCCAGGTAATTTTTTTGTTGAAGATTCAAAACCTCCTCTAGCATATCCTAATTTTCCATCATAGTTTTTTATAGGTTTAATAGATTCAATATCACAGTTTAATTCATCTTTAATCATTTTAGCTACTTTTTCAGTAGTTTCGGTTCTTGAATAGTAAACTACAAGTGTTTTCATATTTTCACCTTATCAATTTTTTTATTTTTTTATTTTTTTATTTTTCTTATTGTTTAATATTTCATATTTTATTCTATTTTTTTAATTAATTATCTATTATATTATTCACTATATTATTTACTTGTTGTTTAATTTATTATTTGTTATGATATTATTTAATTTAAATTTATTTATTTCTAGGATTTTTTATTTCTAGGATTTTTTATTTCTAGGATTTTTTATTTCTAGGATTTTTTATTAGAAATATGGTTCATTTAGTTTTTCTTTGATTTCTTTTAAAACTGCTTTATGCATTCTTTTTGTAAATTCTGCACGATCATTTTGGTTTAAAACATCTAAATATCCTTGAGATACTAAATTAAATGCAAATGGTGTGGGAATAATTGTATTTATTCTTTTAACTTCCATTTCTCCGTCATAAATCCATTGTATTACTCTTTTTGCATTTTTTATATCCATATAATCTTCTATGACTTCTCTTCTTGATTCTTTAAGTATTGGGAAATTATTATCCATATCTTGGATAAATTTAAGAAGTATTTTTCCCCTTACTTGTTGGCGACCTACTGATTTTTCTTGACCTTTATATCTTCTTAATGTCATTAAAGATCTGCCTGCACAATGTCTAAAACGACTTGCTAATGTTTCAGTTTTATCTAAAGATTGGATAAGTATTTTTTGGAAGTTTTCTGGAGTTATTTTCTTAAATGCTTCATAAGCACCTATTGTTCCATCTGAACTTAAATAGAAACCATTATCTGTAATTGATATTGTGATGTTCTTTTTATTTTTTTCAGATGCTACATAAGCTATTGCTCTTGCTAATGCATCATTAACTTTTCTTCCAAATAAACTATGGAATACAACAAATTTTCTTCCTCCAAATCCAGTATAATATTCAATTACCAATTTTTGTTTGCTTGGAACTTGTGCATAATCATATTGCTCTTTAAAATATTCATAGATGGAATTAGCTGCATAATTATCAACATAAAGATATTCATTTAAAAATTCCATTATCTCTTCTTTTGATCGACCATATATGAATTTACTTTCAAGTATATGTCTAAATCTTTGGATATCTACTGCAAGTTCAAAAGCAAGAGGTAATTGTTCAGAATACCATGATGGGATTGTTGGAGGTCCGGAAGTAGGTGAGACATTTATGGTCATCCCTCTACTATAATTGTATCTGTAAGTTCTACCTCCAAGAACAAAACTATCTCCTTTTTTGAGTTTTTCCATAAAACTTTCTTCAATTTTCCCTACAGTTTCTCCATCACATTTTACAAGTACTGCGGAATGATCAGGTATTGTCCCAATATTTGTAGAATATAACATTCTTGCAAGTTTACCTCTTTTTCCAAATGTATTATTATCATAATCTATCCATATTTTTGCATAAACATATCTTTCTTCTAGTTCAACCCACTCTCCACTCAAATAACTTAAAATATCCTCATAATCATCTCTTTCAAGGTCTTTAAAACAATAACTTTTTCTAATTACATCATATGCATAATCAATATCCCATGGATTTTCAATTCCCATTCCATAAATTTGTTGAGATAAAACATCTAAACAATTAGTAGGTATTCTAATATTGTCTATTTTTCCTTCTTTAGCATTTTTTAGTAGAACTGCACATTCTACAAGTTCATCTCTGTCGGTAACAATTATCCTTCCTTTGGATTTTTCATTTAATTTATGTCCACTTCTACCAATTCTTTGTAATGCTCTTGATACTGATTTTGGAGAATTTATTAAGATTACTAAATCAATATATCCAATATCAATTCCAAGTTCAAGTGATGTTGAGGATACAACTACTTTTAATTTTCCTTCTTTTAATTTACTTTCTGTTTCTAATCTTAACTCTTTAGATAATGAAGAGTGATGTGCCATTATATTCTGACTATTAAAATTTTCAGGGTAAAGTTTTTTAAGATTATAAACAAATCTCTCAGTTGCACTTCGGGTATTTGTGAAAATAAGTGTGGTTTTATGTTTTTTAGATAGTTCATCAACTAAATCATAAGTAGCTATTCTAGTATCTTCACCTTCTGCAATTACAATATCATCAACTGGAGATAATACTTCTATATCTAATTCTTTTAGGTAATTTACATCAATCAGTATACAGTCTCTAAGTATTCCATATTCATAACCTACTAAAAATTTAGCTACTTCTTCAAGAGGTGAAACTGTTGCAGAGAGACCTATTCTTACAAATCCTCCGATGAGGTGTTGTAATCTTTCAAGTGTTAAACTTAAATGAGTTCCTCTTTTATTTTCTGCAAGTGAATGGATTTCATCAATAATCACATATTTCACATGGGATAATTTTTCTCTAAATTTTGGAGCTACAAGTAAAATTGCTAATGTTTCAGGAGTTGTTATTAAAATATGTGGTGGGGTTTTAAGCATTTTATTACGTTGGTATTGGTTAGTATCTCCAGTTCTAACTGCTTGTCTTATTCCAAGAGCAGATTCTCTTTTTTTAAATACTTTTCCATCAGCTTCTTTATGTTTTTTAGCTATTTTTTCAATCTGATCAAGAGGTTGTTTAAGATTCTGTTCAATATCATTGTCTAATGCTTTAAGTGGGGAAATATAGATACAATAAACTTTATCTTCAAGTTGATTTTTATCTGCAAGTGCTGTAAGCTCATTAATAACAGATAAGAAAGCAGTTAAAGTTTTTCCAGATCCTGTTGGTGATGAAACTAAAACATTATTTCCTTTATGTATTTCTAAAATAGCTTGTTTTTGAGCAGGAGTAAAGTCTTCAAAGTTAGAATCAAACCATTCTTTAACATAAGGATGTAAATGTTTATAAATTTGCTTTTTACTATATGTTTTAGTTTGTTTTTTTATCATATTATCAGTTGTATTTTTTTATTTTTTATTTTCATTAAGTTTTATATTATTAATTAATTTAAATAATAGTTTAACTAAAATAATATTATACTTTAACA
>JAKSUF010000151.1 GCA_024409145.1 archaeon
TTAGTTAAAATTAGTTAAAATTAGTTAAAATTAGTTAAAATTAGTTAAAATTAGTTAAAATTAGTAAATAGAAATAGAAAAATGAATTAGAGAAATTAATCTCTGATATCGTATTTTTCTATAATTGTAAGAATTGCTTCCATTTCTTCTTTTGAAGGGGAAACATGTTCTTTAGCAAAAATTAATCTTAAATCTGCTAAATCTCGAGGAACAAAATCTGCTATGCGAACTGCTAATTTTTTATTAACAATTTCAGTAGCTTCAAGTTCTTCGATAATTTTTTCTGTATCTTCAAGGGAAAGTTTATTTATATTAGTTACATGAGATAAAGTTACATTTTGCTCGTAGCTAGGTTCATGTTTCTCGACAAAATCTTCAAGAATCTCTTTCACTTTAGCTGCAGGTATTGGCTCACTTTCTAATGTTTTTTTCCCAATCATTGTACTCACTCTTGTAATTTTAAGTGTTCAGGATTTACGATTAATTCTTTAGCTTTGTGACCATCTTTTAATCCAAGAATGTAAGCTTTTCCTTTGGTACCTTTAACTACAGCGGTTTTTCCATGGAATCTGGAATGAGGTTGGCCTTTTTGGATACTTGGATCAATGATAATATGTACGAAATCTCCTTCTTCAAATTTTTGAAGTTTTCTAGTAATTGGATTTGCACGACCAGGTCTTACGACTTTGGTTAATTTTTTTCTACTTCTACTTTTAAATCCTCTGGATCTTTGCATTTTTATACCTCTATAATATTTAATTTATAAATTGTGTAAAAATATAAAACCCATCATTTATATTTTTCATCAATAACTAGTAGCTTGTTAACTATAATTAAGCCCTTCGGTTTAGTTATTGGTAGAATCTATATATTAGATTAGCTCCTTAATCTTAGGGTTTACATAATTAAGGTAAATCTAGTTATATAGTTGAATTATTAAATCCAATAATGTAATTTAATAAAAATTAATCAAAAATATTTAAATTCTTATAGAATTTATTTGTTTAGATTACAGCATTCTCTAAACTATACTTTTGATAATATATAAGTATATATTTAAACATATTAATAAAGTTATTGATTATAATGGCGGTTTCAAACTTTTTTTGGAGCATTTACAAAAATAAAAAATAGTAAAGTAGAGATAATCTACTGAAATACATTCTAAAAAATATTTAGATTTAAATATTATTGCTATTTTAGACATTATGAATGAATTTCAGTGAGTTATACTCAAATTAAATTATTTAACGACCTTTATTTTAAATGTTTTTTGATATGGAGAATAATAATTATCTCCTTCATATTTAAAGGTATATTTATAATACTTGTTTAATGGACGAACTTTTACCCATAAATCAGTCTTAGCAATACCTTTACTATTAGTTTTCATCTTATAAGTTTTATTTGAAACACTTGATTTCATAGTGATAACTTTATTCGCTAAGACTTTTCCGGTTTTTGTTGTGAGTTTTACATAGATATACTTATGATTTTTAACAACAAGTTTAGAAGCATTAATAATTACTGTAGGTGTTTTAATTACTTTAATTTTGGATGAACCAGTATCTCCTTTAATTGTTTCATCACCTACAAAATTATAAGATACAGTTAATGATTTATTAAGGTATTTGTTTTCAACTCCGAGTTTAACTTTAGCTAAACCATTTTTATCAGTTTTAATAGTATAATTTTTACTAGCAATTTTAATTGTTACATTTTGAGAAGCAAGGGCTTTTCCTGAATTATCTATTAAGTAAACTTTATAATAATTACCATTATAAACAGTACCACTGGTAGCATTAACAAACTTAGCATTAACTTTATCAATACTAAAACTAGTATCTGCAAAAATCATATCATAATTAGGAACAATTAATAAAGCACTAACATTGTATTTTCCTGTTGGTAATATGTCGGTTACTTCGTAGGTTCCTGTACCATTGTTAATGTTGAATGAGTATGTGTTGTTGTTAATGGTTGTGTTAATTGTACCGTTTAGTGGTTTGCCGTTTGTTCCTGTTGCGTTAGTTATATTGATAATGAATGAGCTGCCGTAAGTGCTATTTTTAATGTGGATGTTGAAATTGCCTGTGTTGTTATTAATATTGAAGCTTGTGTTTGCGAACATTATGTTGTAATTTGGAACGTTTAGTGTGGCGTTAACATTGTATTTTCCTGTTGGTAATATGTCAGTTACTTCATAAGATCCAGTACCATTATTGACATTAAATGAATATGAATAACTAATAGGGGTATTAACAGCACTATTATTAGTATCAGATGAACTGGAGTAAGTAATAGTTGTATTGGCAGTACCATTTAATAATTTGCCATTTATGTCAGTAGCATTAGTTATATTGATAATGAATGAACTGCCATATGAGCTATTTTTAATGTGGATGTTGAAATTGCCTGTGTTGTTATTAATATTGAAGCTTGTGTTTGCGAACATTATGTTGTAATTTGGAACGTTTAGTGTGGCGTTAACATTGTATTTTCCTGTTGGTAATATGTCGGTTACTTCGTAGGTTCCTGTACCATTGTTAATGTTGAATGAGTATGTGTTGTTGTTAATGGTTGTGTTAATTGTACCGTTTAGTGGTTTGCCGTTTGTTCCTGTTGCGTTAGTTATATTGATAATGAATGAGCTGCCGTAAGTGCTATTTTTAATGTGGATGTTGAAATTGCCTGTGTTGTTATTAATATTGAAGCTTGTGTTTGCGAACATTATGTTGTAATTTGGAACGTTTAGTGTGGCGTTAACATTGTATTTTCCTGTTGGTAATATGTCGGTTACTTCGTAGGTTCCTGTACCATTGTTAATGTTGAATGAGTATGTGTTGTTGTTAATGGTTGTGTTAATTGTACCGTTTAGTGGTTTGCCGTTTGTTCCTGTTGCGTTAGTTATATTAATGATGAATGAATTGTCGTAGGTTATATTTTTAACATTGATGTTAAAACTACCAGTTCCATTAATAACTGTGAATGCCTTTTTTTCACTAGTCGCATCAGTAAATATTCTTTTATTAAGGCTTTCGAAGTAGGCATTTACATAGTAAGTTTCACCTACAACTAAATCTTTATACTCTATGTGATTACCATTAGTATCATAAATATTATAAGTGACTCTTCCTTGACCACTTACATCGGTATTATTATAAGTTACATTACAATTGAATTTAGGATTTTCACTATATTTAGCACTAGCTTCTGTAATAATAACTGTAGGGGTTAAAAGATTAGGGTTATAATTTAAAGGAGAATCATCATGATGCTTAATATTATCTCTCGGCCAAGCTTTCCATTCTATTAATAAACCGTTATCCCAATTAGGATATCCTGTACCCCACCAGTTATTAACTACTGTTTGGAAAGTCCCATAGGTATAAACAACACTACCTTCGTTTGCATAATTATTCTCAAAAGAATTAAAAGAATTAAGATAAACCTCAGAGAACATACTGTCGCAGTAAATAGCACCACCGTTCTCACAAGCATTATTACTATAAAAAGCACTATTGGAAATTCTCAATTCATATCTATCATCCATATAAATAGCACCACCATTTCCAGTATTTACATAATTTCCTTCAAATAAACAATTTTCAATAGTAACTCCATCGTCAGACCAAATAGCACCACCATTTTTAGTAGCGAAATTAAAATAGAAACTAGAATCAACAACCTTTACAGAACCATCTGCACAATAAATAGCACCACCTTCGTCATTAGCAGAATTTCTGAAAAAATGGGATCCAATAACATTTACAGTACCATGGGCACAATAAATAGCACCGCCTTCTAAGTCAGTAGCACGATTATTATTAAAAGAACAATTAATAACATCAATGGAAGTTTCACTGAAAATAGCTCCTCCATAGTAATCAGAGCAATCTCTGAATATAATATTCTCAAATTTAATTCCATTATTACATTCCCATCTAACTCCATTTAAATTACAGTCGTTTTCACCAATAATATGCAAGTTCTTATTACATTGAACAGTACCTTCTTCACTAATACTTCCGTTAATAATAAGTGTATCTCCATCAGTAGCATCAGCTATAGCCTTTTGAATACCTTTAATCGTAAGATCAGTTATAATAATCTCATTAGGAGAATCAGCTGCAACAACACCAGATTCACTTAAAGGAGAAGATGCAGAAGTGGCTCCTACACTCAAAAAGATTATTAAACAAATTATAAAAACAGATAAAAATTTAAAATTCATAAAAAAACTCCTTTATATTATTATGATATATTATATTATAATAGTTATATTAAAAAAACTCTTTATACTATTAGGATATACTATATTATAATATTTATATTAAAACTCTTTATACTATTATAATATAATATATTATAATATTTATATATTTGATATTTGGAGATATGATTTAGGATATGTTTGTATAAAAAGGAATCAATAATGTTGGTAATTGAATCAACTATTTCCTAGTTTTACAACACTATTTTATTATGGAGTATAAATAAAAATTTATTAGTTTTTTTAAAAGAAGTTGTTTTTTTTAGTTGTTGTTGGGTTTTTTTGGTTTTATTAGTTT
>JAKSUF010000152.1 GCA_024409145.1 archaeon
GGGGTTTTATTTTTTAATTAGTTGTTTTAGTTATTTTCGTTTTTTTTCTTTTTAGTCTATTTTGGTTTATTTTATTTTATTTTATTTTTGAAAATATTTTATTCACATGATATTCTATTGTCTTGTTATAAAATTGGATAATAAATCCTAAGATTATTGCTGAAAATATTGTTCCTTCTCTTACTCCCACTAATTGTCCAAGGAAATATATTGAAAGTATTGCACCAATAATAACCATAGTGCTATCTGATATTGGTTTTATCTTTGAAAATTCTTTTTTAAATCTCTTAGAAATAGCTAATATGAATCCTTCTCCTGGAAGTACTAATGTTTCAGTTTTTATTTCTATAAAAATTCCAAAAGCAAGTACAAAACAACTTATTATGCATAAAATCCATTGATTAATATAATTTGTTGGATTTATTCCATTAATTATCCATAAATTTAAATCAGTAAAATATCCAAATGCTATCACAACTAATGATTGTAATAGTTGTTTCTTTTCAAAGTCCTTTTGTAATATTAAAATTTGTCCTATGATTAGTAGGATATTAAATATTATTGTCCATTCTCCTACTGTTAATTGGGTTAATCCTAAACTTAGAACATAAGGAATGCATGATATTGGAGATGTTCCTAAGTTTGCTTTTATAGATAATGAAACTCCTAATGCCATTATGAATAATGCAACTAAGAGTAATGAATATCTATAAATTATTTTGTACTGGTTTTTCATAATTTCCTCTTCTAATTTTTAATTTATAACTTGTTTTTGAATTTTTATGTTTTGTTTTTTTTATTTTTTATTGTGTTTGGGTTTTTAAATTTTGAGTTACTATTTATTATTTTAACTCTTTTGATATTTTTAATTAATTAATAATACATTTTTAGTTATATTTTTAAAATATTAATCATAACTAAAATTTATTATTAGTTGTATTTTTAAAATATTAATCATAACTAAAATTTATTTTTATTAATTTATATGGTGGTTATATGGCTTATGATCAATTAGTAACAGCTGAAAAATCAGATAAACTTTTCTTGCTTGGTAATGAAGCAGCTGTTCGGGGAGTTGTTGAAGCAGGAGTTTCTGTTGCAGCTACTTATCCTGGAACTCCTTCTTCTGAGATAGGAAATATTTTATCTGTTATAGCTAAAGATGCAGATATGTATTTTGAATTTTCTGCTAATGAAAAGGTTGCAATGGAAGTCGCAGCTACTGCAGCAGTTAGTGGTCTTAGATCATTCACATTTATGAAACATGTTGGTTTAAATGTTGCAGCAGATTCTTTCATGACAACTGCTTACTCTGGTGTTAAAGGTGGTATGGTTGTTTTAGTAGCTGATGATCCTTCTTTGTTTTCTTCTCAAAATGAACAAGATACTAGAAATTATGCTAGATTGGCGAATATGCCTGTATTAGAACCATCCAATCCTCAAGAAATAAAAGATATGATGGTTTATGCATTTGATTTATCTGAATATTTTGAAATTCCAGTTATTTTTAGAACTACAACTCGTGTTTCTCATATGAGAGGAATTGTTGAATGTGGTGATAAATCTTCTCCTAAATGTACTACTAAAGATGTTGATTCTAATACTCATTGGAAGAAAGGATTTTTTATAAAAAATTCTAAAGAACTTGTTCCGGTTCCTGCTAATGCTTTAGATATGCATACTAAACTTGTGGAAAAGATGGATAAATTATGTGTAGAATCTAATGAGTCTGTTATGAATGAAGTTTATTCCTTTGAAGATGGTCCTCTTCAAGGAAAATTTGGTGTTATTTCTTCAAGCAGTGCTTTTAACTATGCATATGATATTGTAAATCAAGAGAATCTTGGAATGGATATTCTTAAATTAGGATTATCTTTCCCATTACCTAAAGATTTAATTGTAGAGTTCTGTAGTAATTTAGAAGGATTATTCATTGTTGAAGAAGTAGATCCAATTTTAGAAAAAGAGATTTTATCTATTATTGGTGAATATTGTTTAAACATTCCAGTTTATGGTAAATTTGATAAAACCTTCCCTATGGTTCATGAATTTGGTCCAGATATTATTAGGAATGGTTTTTATAAAGTTTTATCTAAAATTAAAACTGGTTTGATAGATGAATCTACCATTTATCAATTAAATGATGGTTTAGTTAATCTTATAGATAATATTCCAACAAGAGCACCAACTTTATGTGCAGGTTGTTCTCATAGGTCTGCATTCTTCTCTGCTGTTAGAGCTTATGAAGAATTAGGTCTCTCTAAATCTGACATGATTTTTGCATCTGATATTGGATGTTATACTTTAGGAATTAGTCCTCCGTATGAAACTGCTGATTATTTGCTTGCAATGGGTTCAAGTATTGGTGATGGTTGTGGTTTCTCAGTAGCTACTAATCAAAATGTTATGAGTTTTATTGGAGATTCTACATTTTTCCATAGTGGTCTTTCTCCTTTAGTAAATGCAGTTCATAATAAAACTAATTTTGTTCTAACAATTTTAGATAATAGAATTACTGCAATGACTGGAGGTCAACCAAACCCAGGTATTCCTGTTGATGGTATGGGTGATGAAGCACCTGCTGTTTCAATTGAAGATATTGTTAAGGCTATTGGTGTTGAATTTATTGAAATAGTTAATCCTCATAATATTAAAAAGACTGTTGATATTTATAAAAATGCTTTGAATTATGATGGTGTGGCAGTGGTTATAGCTAGGTATCCTTGTACTTTAATTAAAGGTCAAAAACGTAAAAAACCTATGGAAATCAAAGATAATTGTATTAAGTGTTTGGAATGTATTGAAAAATTAGCTTGTCCTGCTATTTCTTATTTAGATGATAAAGTTGTTGTTGATGAGTCTCTTTGTAAGTCCTGTACTGTTTGTATTCAAATATGTCCAAATAATGCTATTGGAGTTAAAAAAGAGTAGGTGTTTAATATGAATTCTGAAATTAATTATAATATTTATATTTCTGGTGTTGGTGGTCAAGGAATTATTAAAACATCTGTTATTATTGGTGAAGCTGCTATGAATGAAGGATATGATGTAGTTATGAGTGAAATTCATGGTATGTCTCAAAGAGGAGGTTCTGTATCTACTGAACTTAAAATTGGTGGTTATAAATCTTCTATTGTTGAAAACTCTAAAGCAGATATGATTTTAGGTTTTGAACCTATTGAAGTTTTGAGGGGTTTAAATAAATCTAATAAAGATTCTAAAATTATATTTAATGATTTTCCAATAATTCCATCAACTTTAACTCAAACTGGTGAAACTTATCCATCTATAGATGAAATTACTTCTAATCTAAAAGATAATTTTGAAAATGTTTATCCGATTAAAGCTACTAATCTTGCTAAAGATGCTGGAAGTGTTTTATCATTAAATATGGTTCTTTTAGGTGCTGCTGTAGCTATTAAAGATTTTCCACTATCTCGTGAATCTGTGGAAATAGCTATGAAAAATAATTTAGCTCCTAAATTTCATGAAATGAACTTAAAAGCTATTGAATTAGGTTATAATGCTGTAAAAGAGTTATAATTTAAAATTTTAAAGCATATTGTTATTTTTATAATGTTATGCTTTAGTTTTATTTTTTTTAGTTTTAGTTTTTTTTTAGTTTTTTTTAGTTTTTTTAGTGTGGTTATTTTAAACGAATTCCACATATTGGACAAATAATTTCACTTTCTTTAACTTTATTACCACAATTATGGCAGTATCCCATACTAAATGTATTTGTTTTCGGTGTGACCTTTTTTTTACCTAAAATATTTTGCATAATTGATTTATTTTCAATTAAACAAGTTCTGTCCCAATGATTTTCCATTAATATTTTTTTTATATAATAAGCTTCTACAATTGTGTCATATCTTCCATAATGTTCATCTCCTCTTTTAACGCAGAACTTTTGATTTTTATGGTCGAATATTATTTCTCCTTCTTTATACTTCTTATTTATTTTTACTCCTTTTATCTGTCCTTTTGGTCGTTTATCTGGGAATGGTGGGAGGGCCATGTTTTCATATTTATTTGGGAGATCACATTCTACTAAAAGGTCATAATCAAAATTACAGTAAAATAAACAATCTCTTTCATAAAGTGCATCAGATAATTTGCTAAACTCACCATAATCTTTATTTTTATGTTTGATACGATATTTTTCCCCATATCTAACAATATTTCTGTAAAAATATCTAATGTCTTGAGATTGCATTATTTTTCCTCATTTTATTGTTATTTTAAACTTTCTATTTTTTTTATAAATTGTGGTATAATTATTATGTTTAATTATTTTATTAATCTATATATTTAATTATTTATTCATTTTTTCATCTATTTTTTGATTATTTTTTTATTCAATAATTTATTTTCATTTTTCTACATGATTTTTATTTATTGTACTTTTTTATACATTGTTATGTTTTTTTAAACATTTATTAATGATGAATTACATATTGTTGGTATATGTTTTAATAATTGTTAGACAATAATGTTATTTTTATGTTGTTGTGGTGTCATTTTTGATTCTTATTTTTTAGTATAAACTAACTAT
>JAKSUF010000153.1 GCA_024409145.1 archaeon
AAACTAAAAAAAATAAACTAAAAAAAATAAACTAAAAAAATAAAAAATTAAATATGACCTAAATCTTTTAATACTTTTTCAGCAGGATCCATTCCTTGAGCACCAATTAAAAGAATTACATCATCATTATTAGCAGAATTATAAACATCATCTAAAACTGTGACTAATTTATCATAATGAGTATAATTTACAGAATTATCATCTAAAGTTTTGGTAAAAATATCTTTCTCAAATGGTTTAACAACATTTAAGTCATTAACTTGATCAATACTTGAAGATAAGAATAATTTAACTTTTCTATCATTAGATCCATCTAATTCATTAATAACTTCAGCAATAGCTTCAGAAATTAAACCATTTAATTTTTCACCTCTAGAACCTCTAATAGCAAAAACAACATAAAGTTCTTTTTTATTAAGTTCATTAGCCAAAGTAGAAGTTGCATTAATAGTTGCTTTAACTCCATCAGGATTATGAGCAAAATCATCAATAATAACAGGTTCATCAGATAATTTAATAAAACGACGACTTAAAGGTTTATAAGATTTAACTCCAGATATAATATCCTCAACAGATAATTTTAAAGCTAAACAGGCAGACATCGCAGATAAAATATTACGTATAAAATGCTCACTTGTAAATGGTAATTCTTTATAGCTTAAAGCACTTACACCATTAAGATAAATTGAATTTTCTTCTAAATCAAAGTAAACCTTATTACTTAAAGGAGCTATGAAATTTAAGACTTTATCTTTATCCATAGAAGTATAATAAGCTTCAACATCTGGATTTAAATAATCCAACATACTTAAAACACGTTCATCATCATGATTAAGAACAACAGCTCGTTTATTTATAGCTTTAACAATACCTAAAGTTTCATCAAAAACTTCATCTATTGATTTAACAAGCCCAATATGGTCCATAGCAACATTAGTTACAACACCAACATCAGGATTAAGAGCAGAAGACATAATTAATGCATGATTTTCCATTAATTCTTCTCCCCAACCTTGAACTTCAGACACTTCTACAACAATATAATCAAAAACAGATTTATTTGGAATGTCTGCAACATAATCCAAAGACCTAACATCAACATCTTGAGCATTGATAACCTGTTCAGCAATCATTTTAGCTACCATTGGATCAATTAATGTATTAAATTCAGATTCTGCATCAGTATTTGTAAAAACATTATATCCACTATTCTTTAAAATATGATAAATCATATGAGAAGTAGTAGATTTTCCATTAGTTCCACTGATAACAATTCTTTTAGAATGAGGAACTAAATTTTCTATAGTCCATTTAAGTGCAAAAGAAGTTGCATATTGAATCTTATCTACAACAATAACTGGAAAATTAATCTCTTCAGATTTACTTATTGCACCTTCAGTAGGATTTAAAGTAATTAGACAAGCAATATTCTTTTCGGCTGCAATTTCAACACCTTTTTTATTAATCCAATGTCTTATAACAATATCTCCAGAAACTGCATCATTTAATGTTTGAAAAATACCATTAAATCCAGAATTACAATAAAAATCATTTAATCCATAAATTTCTCCTTTTATAGCCTTAGCTAACTCCTGAATTGTAAATGTTTTTTGAGAAGCAATCCTATCGGAAGTTTGTGTAATCGAAAAACTTGTATCAACCATAATAACCCCTAAATCCTATCTTCCATCACATCAATAAACTAAATTAATTTTAATCTAAAAAATTAGATAACTTAATAATTTTTAATCAAAAAATAATTAACTAATTTATTTTTAATATAATAATTGTTATAACTTAAGAATTAAAAAAAATAATAATTTTATTAATTATTATTTTACACCCAACTAAAAATAGCAATATTACTTAAAAGAAGTAATATTTAGCTATTAAACCAATAATACATGCCACTGCAGTTAATCCCCAGTAACTATATACAATTTTAGTCTCAGACATTCCATGATAATTTAAAGTATGGTGTAATGGTTCAACAGGTAAATTAATAATATTTGCTCTATGCATTAAACTAATAATAGTTGAACCAATAGGAACAGCTAAAGCTAAAACACCAAAGTAAGGAATATCACAAAGAAGAACAGCTGCTGCATATCCTGCACCCAATACAAATGATCCAGTGTCACCCATAAAAATACTTGCAGGATGTTTGTTAAATACTAAGAAACCAATACAAATAGCAGCTAAAATTGCAAATGGAGTCATTTTAGTTAAATCACCAGATATGAAACCATAAATACAACATGAAACTGAAGCAATAGCTACAATTCCAGCAGCTAAACCATCCATACCATCAATAAGATTAATTGCATTAATAGATCCTAAAAGAGCAATTATAGAAATTGGATAAGCAAGAAGACCTAAAGTAAATCCGCCACAAGTAGTAATTACACCAGTTAATGCTAAGAATAAACCAGGTAATAATTGAACTACAATTTTTGCAGATTCTGAAGGTTCAAATTTAATTGGAATTTCAGTAATTAATTCTAATTTACCTGCTTCAACAAGTCCACCAACTTGTTGTTTTGCTTCATCAGTAGTTACTCTTGCTTCTTCCCCAGGACCTAAGTTTAATAATCCAATTGGTACAGGAGAATCAGTAATGTTTCTAACAACTTTTTGATATTCTTTAACTTTAAGACCTAATAAGTCATCAATAAGACCCATTAATCCACCAGTAAGCATAATAAAAGAAATAATTAAAATCGCAGTATTGTTGTAGTATATAGATATAATAAAAGTTAAAACAAATAAGAAAGCTAAACCACCCATAGTAGGAGTACCTGCTTTATGTCTATGTTCACTCACAATAGGACTATCTGAAACATCTGCACTTAATAATGTCTTTCTAACAAAGAAAGTAGCAATTATTGTAGATACAAATGTTAAAATAAAAACAATTATAATATTTGAAATATCCATATATACCACACTTTAATTAAGAGTTAATTTAATAAAGAAAATTGATTTATTAAATCAACATTTAAGTACAATATAACTATTTGATTTAATATTATATAAATTTTTATTAAATGATATTACAATGATAATAACATTAAGAAATAGTAAAAATTAAAAATAATATTAAGAATAATATTAAACATATTGATATAATTAAATTAAAAATATGAACAATATTTAATTAATTAAGATATTGAAGAAAAATAAATAATAACCATTACTAATTAATTCTTTAGCAACCATAAGTTTATAATATTAAAGAAAATTAACTATAATCATTTCCAGTTAATTCTTTAGCAATTATATAAGCTTCATCAAGAGTTTTAGCAGAAATAGTTAATCTTTGATATCCTTTAGGACCATGAACAATATAATTACCATTTATAAACTCCTTAACTGGTTCATTTGGAGAAGGACCCTCATAATTACCTATAGGAATCTCTAAAGCATAATTATGTTGAATTTTAGATTCCAATGAATTAATATCACAATCCCCAACTGCAATATCAATAAGAAGATTTAAAGGACTTAAACCAGTACAAGCATAAGATAAATATCGGGTACCACTCGGACGAGTATTAATCTCAATAGCATAAATAATATTTCTTTCAGGAGAATAGATTAAATCTATATCAAAAGTACCTTCTGCTTTAAGATTAATAGCTATTTTTCTAGCCAAATCACGAATTTCTTCATTAGAAATTTTATCAAAATCACAAGGCCCTTTTCTAAGTCTACTAATTGGATGAATTCCTTCTAAATTAGTATCACCTTTATATATTGGAGCTAAAGGAACATAAGTATCATTCCAACAAATAACTTCAATAGAAACTTCATTACCTTCTATAAATTCTTCAATTAATGCCATTTCAAAATTAGAAAAGTATTCCTCAACTTGAGAAAACTCAGTAGCTATACAAATATCTTTTCCACCTTGACCTTCACCTTGTTTAAGAACAATTGGAAAGTTAAAGCCTAATTTATCTAAAAAGCTCTCTTCATTTACAAAGTCTTTTTTATTTAAAATACCTGATTTAGGAACATTAAGACCAATTGATTTAAAGAATTCTTTAGTTTTAATTTTATCAGCAGCAACACTAACTACATTAGTATTTGAAAATATTACTGGGATTTGATGAGTTTTTTCAATTTTTTCTTTCATTTCAGCTATACCCATAAGAGGAGAATCAATACCAATTAAAGGAATAATAGCATCTACATTTTCTTCAATAGCTATTTTCATAGGTTCATCAAAACCACGAGGAACAATATAATATTTACTTGCTAAATCTAAATTATCTGCATTTTCATTAGATTCAGTTAAAATACTTTCAACACCTAAGCTATTAGCATGATAAGCAACATCATCAAATAATCTTGAACCAATAAATAATATTTTTGCCATAAAATCACTATAAAAAAATCAAATATAATTAAGTTGAATTATATTATTAAATTAACAATAGTATAATGTCTATTTAATTAACTATATATTTAGAATTATACTTTAATAAAACTATTTATTTTAATCGAAAATAGTGAAAATCAAATATCCAAAATAAAACTATTAAATTAAC
>JAKSUF010000154.1 GCA_024409145.1 archaeon
AAACCTACTTAAAAAAAGTAAAAAAGTAAAAAAAAGTAAAAAAAGTAAAAAAAGTAAAAAAATAAAAGGAATTAAAAAATTCCAATTAAAATTTATTTATACAAGTTTTACTTTAAATGTTACAGTATATGCATTGTAATAAGCAGATCCAGCATATTTAAATTTGAAACTGTAATATTTTCCTTTAGGTTTTACTTTAACCCAAAGATCTGTTTTTGCAATACCTTTAGAGTTAGTTTTAATCTTATAAGTCTTACCACTATTTTTAGATTTCATAGTAATGACTTTATTTGCTAAAACTTTACCAGATTTAGTAGTTAATTTTACATAGAAATTACCATGATTCTTAACTGCTCCTTTAGTGATTTTAGTTATTTTAGTAGCTGTTTTAGCTACTTTAATAGTAGTAGAACCACTAGAAGAGACATAAGTTTCATCTCCAGCAAATTTATAAGTGACTTTTAAATCTTTACCGATTTGACTATTAGTAGCAGCTATTTTAACTTTAGCAACACCATTAGCATCAGTAGTAACAGTGTAAGTTTTACCAAGTAAAGTGATTTTAACTTCTTTAGAAGCTAAAATTTTACCATTAGCATCTTTTAAAGTAAGTTTAAAGTAATTACCATTATAAATAGTACCAGAACTTACATTATCAAATTTAGTAGAAAGTTTAATAGCATTAATATCTAACCTAGCTTCTTCATCACCAGTAATTGGACTAACAACAGTAATAGCATAATCTCCAACAGTATCTGCAATTAACTCATATACACCCTCAGAATCTTTAATTGAAACATTAACTGCTTCAGAACCATTAACTAATATTTTAGCATCATAATCTGGCAATAAACCAGAAAATTCAGATATACTTTCACCATCACAAGATTTATCAAATTTAATCTCCAAATTAGAAGGAGTTAAAACTGAAATATTTTCAGGAGCATAAATAGACATTAAAATCCAATTATCAGGATTAGAACTTTCCCCACTAATACTAATTAAATCAGCATCCTTAAATTCATCAATAGTAGTATAATTCATAGCCCAGTAATTATCATTTAAATTTTCTTTTACATCAGAAAATATAACATTTGCTTTTTCAGCAACATTATCTTCCAATATACAATTATTTAAATTAATTCCAGAACCAGTACAATAGATAACACCACCTTCTTTAGCAATATTACTAATAAATTTGGAATTAGTGAATGTTACTTTATCTTCACCAGTTAAAACTGCAAGAAGAACTCCTCCATGATTACTTGCTTCATTATCTTCGAATATACAGTTTTCAAAGGTATAATTATAAGCTCCAACACCATCATGAGAAATATCTACTACACCACCAGAAAAAGAACTACAATTAGTGAAATTACAATTAGTAACTACATAATTACCAGTACAGAAATTAACTGCACCAGCAGACTTGGATGAAACACCATTAACAAAGTTAGAATTAGAAAGACTAATATTAGTTAATGTTTGAGAATGAATAAAACCACCAGCTAAAGCAGAAGAACCCTCAAAAGTTAAATTACCCATTATAGCTTCACTTGAAGTAATAAAGATAGATCCACCATAACCTTCATCAGTATCGACAATATTATTAATGAATTTAGAATCAGATAGATTTAAATTGACAGCATTAAGATATAATGCACCACCAATAATAGCAGAATTACCATCAAAGTTAGAAGATTTAATATCTACTAAAATTTTTTTAGCAGTATATCCTTGAACATAAATTGCCCCACCATTTTTAGCAATATTATCCCAGAAATTAACATTATCTAAATAAAGAGTTTGATTTTTAACTATAGAAGTAGAAGCAACAGCAATAGCACCACCAGTTGCAGAATCACAACCATTAGCTGAAAAGATAGATTCTGTAATATTTACATGACCTAAACTATAAATAACACCATTTTTAGTACCAACATTATTCTCAAAAATAGAATTCTTAATATTTAAAATACCATTAACAGGTACATTTATAGGAATAGATGAATGAGAATTAGTAAATGAAACATTATCTAAGTTTAAAGTTTTTTTAACTTCAAAAACCCAATTAGAACTAACTTTATCAATAGATAAATCAGATATAGTTACATTTGCAGTAATTGACATAAATTTAGAAGCAGAACTAGATTCAGGACTAGTTAAGATAACTTTATCACCATTACTTTTAATAGTTACATCTTTATTTACAGTAAGACTATCAAATTCATAAGTACCTTCTTTCATAATAATAGTACCATTAGTTTTAACTAAGAGAAGTCCTTGATATAAAGTTTTAACAGGACTATCAATACTACCAATATTACTATCATCACCATCATTACTAACATAAATAATATCAGAGACTAAAGTTAAATTAGCAGAAGAAGCACTAATATTTTTAAGTTTATCATCTTTAACATTAATAGGGTTAACTAAAGCACTTAACTTACTAGTATCCACAATAGCTTGGTATTGTTTATCTGCATAATCAGTTTTATAATCAACACCATCAACATTAATTATGAAATTCTCATCAATAATATAACCATAACCATAATCATCTTTTAAAATAGCAGTTACAGTGGCTTGTTCACCAGCTTTAGACTCAACATTAGTTAAAGTAACTTTAGCTTGAGAAACAATATCACCAGTATTATATATTAAATACTGAGAACTAGGAGAATTTTTTGATAAATTCAAAGTACCCTCATTAGTTACAGAACTACCATTAAAAACACAAGATATTAATTTTAAATCAGCACCAGGTGCTATAATAATATTCATATTATTAATAAATTTAATATTAGTTAAAGTAACATTAGTACCAGTAACACTAATAAAAGAAGATTTATTCATAGCATTAATAGTAAATTTACTAGAAGTTCCATTAATAATTAAATTATTACCTGAAATACTAATACCAGTAATATCATCATCACCAGAATAAGTATAATTCTTATCAAGTTTAATTGTTACATCACTCTTATCAGCAACAAGTTCATTCAAACTATTAAAATTATTCTCATTAACACTTAAAGAATTAGTTGAGCTTGAAGAATCCTCAATCAAAGTGTTAGATTCTAAATTACTTACAGAAATATCAGAATCATCAGTAATTAAATCAGAATCAACATCACTAGCACTTACACTAGATAAGACTGAAAAAACAAGACAAAATACTAATAAAATAAAAAAATATTTTCTCAAATTAATAAAAATCCCTCCCGAATTATTATTAAATAAATAATTACTATTTTCAAAACATATTTAACATACTCTAAATTAGTACAATATATTAAATAGATTTCACATATTCAATAAGAATATGCTTAAATTATAATTTATTAAGTAAAGCTTAAAAAAGTTTCGAAATAATTTTATAAGACCGGCATAATTTCGAATATAATTCAATATTGTATTAAATTAATAAAATTAAAACCAAATTAAAAAATATAATTTTCATTAAATATAGGGAAAAATGTCTAAAATAATAAAAAAATAAAAAACATTTAACTAAATTTAAAAAAAAATAAAAAAAGAATTTAGAAAAATAAAAAACATTTAACTAAATTTAAAAAAAAATAAAAAAAATAAAAAAAGAATTTAGAAAAATAAAAAACATTTAACTAAATTAGAAAAGTGAATCAAATCCTTTAGCAGCTAGTAATTTAGTAAATGAACCTTGAGGTTGCATTAAAATATTACCTTTTGCATATTGGTCAATAGCTGCTTGAATCATTGCACTCTTTTTCTCAGGATCTTTAGATGCCTTAGCAAGTGCTTTAGCTAATACCATTACAGCATCTGACCTATCCATCTTACCAGTAATACCTTTATGACTACCAACATAACCACTATATGCATCATTTTCACGAACAATATCTACTGCAGATAAATTCGTAACAACACCATTAATTTTAAGTGGTCTAATCGAATCAATAATAGCATCAATAGCATCAGTGTATACAATTATAACTGCATCAGCTTTCATTCCCGTATTATATTCAACAATTTCTTTTGCAAACTTCATACCTTTTTCAGGTCCATACCAACAACAGTCATGAAGTAACATACGTTGAGAACTATAATTATTATAAGGACATGGTTCTGTAGGATGTTGCATTCCACCAGGATAAATCGGAGTATAATTTTGAATACTTCCATTTTCTAAATGGACCATATATGCCATATCAGAACTACCTCCTTGTTGTTCATCTTTTTCCCCAGCTAAAACAAGAATGTTTTTATTTTCTAGAGTAAGGTCAGGACCATCTAAAAAAGTATTTGCAGCAATAAGCAATGCACCTAAGACAGCAACAACAAGTATAAATATAATAAGCCTATTTCTTCTTTTCATATTTTCACCTCATTATATTAATTTTATTTATAAATTATAACGAATCATAACAAGATGATTAAAACTATAATCATAAATTAGTTTATTTTAAATAATATAAAAAGGTATCCATAAAAATTTAACATATTAATACAATTAGGTATAAAATACTAATAATTAAATTGCAATTAATATATAAATATAAAAATTTA
>JAKSUF010000155.1 GCA_024409145.1 archaeon
TAATTCATAATAACATATATTAATATTAAAAAACATAAATTAAACTGTTATTTAATATATTAATAATCCACAATTAATAAATTAATTTTTCATAAGATTATTGACATTAATTATTAAATAATAATTATTTTGGTGACTTATATGAGAGCCGCAGTTATAGGTTTAGGTGTAGAAGGTAAAAAAGCTTTAAAATCCTTAATTAAGCATGGTTGGACTGTTTATGCAAGTGATTTAAATACCAACATTAACTTAACTGATTTGCTTATGTCTTCAAGTGGAGTTCGTTTTAACTCGAATAATGAAAGAGTGAATATTGTAAATGATAAGTTTACTATTGATTTAGGTTTTAATGACACAGAGGAAGTTAATCTTTGTGATGCAATAGTAGTTAGTCCTAGTATGTGGGGAAGTAAAATTGCAGAGATTTATAAAGAGTCAGGAAGATTAATTTGTGATGTTATAAATAAACATAAAAATATTTTTACAATTGGTGTCACTGGAACTAATGGTAAAACAACTTCTGTTACCATGATTAAAGAAATCCTTGAAAATGCAGGTAAAAATGTACTTGTTGGAGGAAATGGTGGTGGAGGTTTTGATGGTTATTATGACCTTATTTTAGAAGCAAATGAAAAAGCAGAAGAAATTGATATCCTTCTTGTAGAAGTTTGTGATATGACTGTAGGATTTTGTTCATATTTCTTTGATTTTGATATACTTGCTTTAACAAATATGGGTAATGATCATATGAATGTACATGGTTCAATAGATAACTATAAAAATTCAATTAAATCATTCTTTAAAGATAAAAAAATTGTTATAGATAAAAATCAAATATTTAATGATGAATTTAAAGAAGTTGCTAAGTCAACTATTAAATATGATGAAATTAAATTCAATTTAAATCTCTTTGGTAAATTCAATAGACTTAATGCAGGACTTGCTTATGAAGTTACAAATCTTTGTAATATTGATAAAGATATTATAAAAGAAACATTAGAAAATTTTAAACCAGTTTTAGGTAGATTAGAAGTACTTAATTTAAATGATTCTAAAATTTATATTGGTAAATCAGATAATTCAGATGCAGTTAAATCAATTTTATCTGAAGAAAAATTCTATGCATGTTTTATTGGAACTCCAAGAATTAATGAAGAACATAGGTTAGATATTCTTAATGAAGTTGTTAATAGTAATCCAGAATATATTATTATATTTCCAGGATTAGAAAATAATCTGGATCATTGTTTATCTAGATTAGACTCTTTAGATTATTCTGGAAAAATTAGAACAGCAAATAATCTTGATGAAATTATTGAATATGTTGCTCAATTCTCTCATGAACCTGCAATGTTAATTGGAGGAAATGGTCAAGAAAATATAATTGAAATACAGGAGAGATTAAGGCAAATTTGTGATTCATGTAATTAAATCACAATTAATTATCATTCTTATTAAAAATTAAAATATAATACACTACTAAAAAAAGGAAGGTAACAAATGAAAAGTTTATGGCAAAGAAAATCATTCATATTTGTAATATTATTGATTGTTATTTTAATTGTTATTTCCCAGTTTACATTATCTCAAAGTAATACTTTAAGCAGTTCTGAATTAAAAGAAGTATCTAATTTTGATGATGGTGCTACTGTATTTGCAGGAGATACATTAATTAATACAAATAATCTTAAGAAATTCCCTATTATTTGTAATATTAATTATTTACAATCTCAATTTTATGAAAACGACTATGTTGGATGCATCTTATCTATTCTAACAGGAACCGTCCCTATACCAAGTACGGAACTTGTAAGTGGTAACGTTACTGATAATGGTAAAGTTGCAGATTTCAAAGGACCTGGATACGTTGAAATAAAGAATAGTACATTATTTGTTCATACTCCAAAACAATTTATTTGGGGATTCAATGATCCATATACTGTTGCAGTAAAAACTGATGATGGAATAGATATTCAAAATAAAAGAACTAATGAAACAATAAAACATATTAAGGCAGAAGATATTAGTAATGATACTATAGATAAAGAATATTTAGTTCCAGGAGACACAATTAAAAATTGGTATAGTACTGCAAAACTTGGTGCAGCATATACTTTAGAGTGGGCAGTAGCAGGAATTAATGATGGTAGACATTATATTTCTCCAGATGAACTTAGAAAAAACTTCCCTGAAGCTTATGAGTATTCCTGTAAATATCCAAGTAATTCCCCAGTTATGTTATATGCAACTAATTATACTTTAGATACTGTGAGTGAAACTAGTACTTCATTAGGTTCTCACCCTCAGTATAATGATAATAACAGAGCATATAATGCTAAACAATTTGTTAAAGCATGGAATGGTACTGTAATACCACCTCATACATCTGCATGTGGTAAAGAAGGAATTGCATTTAGTGCTGTGCCAGAACCAGGTTCTCAAAGTGGAGCTGCAGCTCACGGAGTATGTCCTCCTGCTAGAACTTTAAGAAATACTGTAATGGCATTAGGTATTAGTTTACCTGTTGGTATGGATAGTGGAGAAAATGCTGTATTATTTGATTATCATCCTTCAACTGGAATTAGAATAACTAATTCATTAGATTATCCAATTAAATTATTTATGTGGACATCAGGAGAAGGAACTGGTATGACAATATCTAGTGCAGCTAAAGGTTATATTTCTACAATATAACCTATTTCTATTTTTATTAAATTAAGTAACTAAATTTATAAATAATTATTTTTATTAATTTATCAAATTAACAAAGTAATGAGATTTATAAATCTTAATTTGACTTTGAAGAGAACTATTTCCTGATTCTAATAATTAAATTTAAAATACATATATTAATAACCTCTTTAATACAAACTTATTTTTTATAGAATACTCAAATATAATAATATCTTTTTTTAAAAATTACTATCGGTGATATTATATGTTAAAAATATCTGCAATTATCACTGCAGCTGGAAAAAATTCAAGAATGAGAAAAGATCAAGAAAATCTTAATATCCCAATACAAAATAAATTAACACTTCCACTAAATTCTGGGAAATACTCTAATACAGTTATTGAAACTACAATAAGAAATGTTTTAAATATTCCAAATTTAAGCGAATGTATAATAGTAGTTGGACATTACTCTGATGAAATTATGCCTCATATAAATAAAATAAACGATAGCCGTATTAAAGTTATAAAAAATAATCCAGTTGATGTAGATTTATCTGTTTCTTTATTAAATGGTCTTAAAAATAGTAATTCTAATATTAATTTATGTGTAACTGGTGATCAACCTACAGTCTCTACTACTACTTATATAAATATTTTAGATTATATTATTAATTCTAAAGACCCTGAACACACCATTTCAATATTAAGAAGGAAAGATATTGGAGTTTTAGATAGTGCAGATGGTTTAGGTATGCCTTTTGCTGGAATTAAAAATCAACTTATTAAATATTTGATTAATGAAAACAGTAACTTAAATCCTATCTTAAGAAAGATGTTTGATAACGGGTATGAGTTTTATGGAGTAAAAGAAGTTAATTCTGAAGAATTAATAAATATTAATCATTATGAAGAATATTTATCTTTAATAAAATAGTCAATTTTAAAGAAAATATTAAAAAAAGAGTTTAAAAAGATCAATAAAAAAAGAAAAAAAGAAAAAATAATCTAAGAAGATTAATATGGATTATTCTAAATTAAGTTCTATAGGTGCATGTTTAGAAGAATCGATATCTACAAGAATTTCAGAAGATTTAACATTATCAACTAATTCTTTAGATACAAAGAAATAATCTAAACGAGATCCTTCATTATTTTCTTTAGCTTCTTGATTTTTCCAAGAAGAGTAAATTTTATCTTTATTGAATAATCTTAATGTATCAACATAACCTAAAGATTCTAAATCATCTAAAACTTTTCTTTCTTCTTCTTTGAAAGTTACTTTAGTATTAATATCAAAGATATCATTTTCAGTATGAGCAATATTGAAGTCTCCACCAATAATAACTTTTTTATCTGCAAATTTTTTAGCTAATTTGAGTAATTCATCGAAGAATTCTAATTTTTCTACTAATTTTGCTTTATTTCCAGTACCTGCTGGAGCATAAATATGAATTAAAATAAAATCATTAAATTCTAAAACAGAAGTTCTTCTTAATGCATCATTAGATTCATTAAAGAAACTTTTAACAATTTTTGGACTTTCTTTAGTGAAAGTAGCTAATCCACCAGTTCTTGCAGATTCTCCTTTTAAGAAGTAATAATTATACCCACATTCTTCCAAGAACTTTTTATCAATTTGTTCATATTCTGCTTTAGTTTCTTGGAATAAAATAATATCTGGTTCAGATTCAAAGATAGGATCAGTATCTTTATTCTTCATACGAGTTCTAATACCATTTGCATTCCATGAAATAATTTTTAATTTGTTCATTATAATCTTCCTAAATAAAATTTTTTTAAAATGTGTTATTTTATAAACTATTAATACTATATTTTTTTAATAATATAAATATTTCCCTATAAATAAGC
>JAKSUF010000156.1 GCA_024409145.1 archaeon
TGGTCAAAGATTATTAATAATAAGACTCATATGGCTTTATTAAAAGATATTTGTACTGCTGGAAATAATATTAGAAATTATATTTATACTAATCATGCTTTACCTTCTTCAGTTAAGATTGGTTCTGTTTCTGTTAGTTTAGATACTTTCTTAGAATTAGGTTCTGAAATTATTTTAAAAGAAAATTATGATTTAGCTAGTGATTCAATAATAAATTCAATCAGTAATAGTTCTTCAGGTTCTGAAAAGATTTATAATGTTAATTTAGGAAAAGATGAGTACATGGCTATTATTAGTAGTTTAAGTGCTTATATTCTTAAGAATAAGAAATCTCCTTCTAATTTAACTAAGGTTTTTATTTTAGATGGTAAAAATACAAGTTTTACTTTTAGTCGCAATTCTTTGATTTATTTAGTTGCTGATATCTTAGCTTCTTATAAATCATATAATGTCTTACCTTATGAAATTAGCATTCTCTCTTGGAAAAACCTTTCTAGTTCAAGCTCTAAGTTTTTTTCAAGAGATCAAGTAATTAATGGGGCTAAAAGTTTTATAGCTAATATTTCTTCTAATAAAATTTCTATTAATGGAGTTAATATTACAAAGATTCAATTTTTAGATATACTTGCTAAGACGATTTATAATATAGATAATAAATACTATTCCTCAGTTTTATTAAAGAAATTTAACTTAAATTCTAGTGGTAGTGAATTAGCTGTTTCTAATTCTTCTGTTTTGTGTTTTGGTAGTGGTGAATTAGCTGTTTCTGGTTATTTGGATTATTCTGAGTATATGGATATCTTAAATGAAATCATGTCTAATTTGGATAATAATGTCTCTTTTGATAATTCTTCATCTTCTTTAGGAGATATTGGTTTAGATTCCTTAATTTATATGTATTCTCAAATTTTATCAAATTACAGTAGTGAAAAAGCTCTTCCTGAAGATTATTCTTTTGTTCCATGGATTGTTATTAGTAATCCTGGAATGATTTATAATTATAATACTAATAAAGCATATTCTGAGTTATCTGATGCTATCTCTGAAGCTAATGAAGGTGATTTAATAGCTATTGGAATCTCTAAAAATTATATTGGAGATATTCATTTAGATAAAATGTTGAATATTATTTCTGTTCCTGGATTAGATATTAGTTTAATAAGTAATTGGGGTAATGGATCTTATTTTATTTTAGATAATTCTTCTTCAGGTTCATCTATTTCTGATTTAGATTTGTTTAATATATCTATAGTTTTAAATAATTCTTCATCTAATACAATATCTAATTTAAATATTATTAATTCAAGTGATGGTATTATTTTATTAAATTCTAGTGATAATGAAATAAGTTATAATTATATTTCTAACTGTAAAAATGGAATATTTGATTTAAATTCTTCAGATAATGAGTTTGATTCTAATGTTCTTTGTAATAATGATTTTGCTATTAAATTTGATGGTTGTGAAAATGAATACTTAGAAGGAAATCTTATCTCAAACAATACTGTAGGTATTTTAATTAATAACTCTTCTAGTATTTTAGAATATAATGCTATTTTTTCAAATAAAAATCATGACATTATTATTAATAACTCTGATGATGTGGATTTAGATAATAATTGGTGGGGAAATAATACTCCAGTTTTATCTGATAAATATCTTGAAAATGTGAGTATATACTCAAATTCAGATATACTTTTTGATTCATGGTTGATTTTAAACTTAGACGTTGTTGATTTTTATACAAATACTACTAATCAGAAATATTCTAAGATAATTAAAGCTAGTTTAGTTAATAATTTAGGTAAAGATGTTTATCTTGATGGTTTACCTTTATTGTCTATAATTTTTTCATTAAATGATATTTTGAATAGTTCTGTGGGTCAAAGTATAATTAACTCTACTTTAAATGGTATTCTCTTAGATTATTCTGATTATTTAGAAGAAGGAATTGCTATTGCTGAACTTTCTGGTAATTATAGTGGTTTAATTAATGTTTCTGTTATTTTAGCTAATGAAGTTCTTAATGTATCTACGGAATTACTTAGTGTAAATGAGTATCCGGTTATTAATTTAAAAAATAATAAGAAATTTAAGACTATTGGCGAAGCTATAAATGATTTAAATACTTCAGATGGAGACACTATAAAAATTAAAGGTGGATATTATGAAGATAATTTATTTATCTATAAAAAAATTAATTTAATTTCAGATGGTGAAGTGGTCATTGTTCCTTTAAATACTTCTAAATCTACTATTTCTATTTTATCAGGTAATGTTGTTTTGAATAATCTAACAATTTATGGTGGTTTTGATAGTCAAGCTATTTCTATATTTGGTTCTAATGTAGCTATTTTAAATTGTAATATTCTTAAAAGTGCTGTTGGTTTATATTTATTTGAATCTTCTAATTCTAGTTTAATTAATAATACTATTAGTTCTTCTGATTATGGTATTTATTTGGATAATTCTAATAATAATTCATTTTTATTTAATTGGATTAAAGATAATTCTTATGGTATTATAACTAGTGGATCTAATTCTAATATCTTTAATTCTAATAATATTTTTGATAATTTGATTGGTGTTGAAGAAGCCTCTATTAATAATAGCTATAATTCTAATAATATTTTTGATAATAAAGAAGGAATATTTATTAATGATGGAATTAATAGTTCTTTTAAGGACAATTTAGTTTTTGATAATTATATTGGTTTATTTAAATATCTTACTAATGATAGTTCTTTATTCTTAGCATCTGTTATTGAGAATAATACTTTAGCTAATGTTCAATCATTTGATACTGATAATCTTGTATTACAAGATGATATTTGGAACTGTGGTCCTGCTACTCTTGTTAATCTTTTTAAGATTTATGGTTTGAATATTACTCAAGAAGAAATAGCTTCTATTGCAGGTACAAATTCTAATGGAACTTCTTTATATGGTCTTTATTTAGCTTGTATTCATTATGGTTTTAATGTTTCTGCATGGTATTTAGATTCAGATAGTCTTAAAGTTAATGATTTAGTTGTTTTGTTATTAGATGATGAGTATCATTTTACACTTATTAAAAATATTAATGAAACTACTATTTCTTTAGCAGATAGTACTTTTGGTATTATTGATATGGATAAAGATGATTTTGAGGATATTTTCTCAGGTTATGTTTTAGAATTAAATTCTAGTTCTGATAGAGGTTTAAGATTAAATATTAATCAAATGAAGAATATCACAGGTAACTTTTTCCCATTAGTAGCTGTTGCAGCTTATGCTGGTGCTGCAGTTATTGGTGCAGTTGCCGGTTATTTGGTTTATAAGTGTTCTAATCAGATTCGTTCTGCAGCTAGATGGACTTATAATCATGCTAAAAGTATTGGTACTGCTCTTGTTTATGGTGGTGCTTATGCAGTTTCAAAAACATGGCAAGGTTATAAATATAAAAGTAGTAAAAGAGTAAGCTACGGGTTAAAATCATCAAAAAGATTTAAAACTTCAAGTACTAAATATAAAACTAATGCTCCTAGTACTGGATATAAAATTAATAAAGAATTGAATAAGTTTTTAAATATTGGTTCTACTAAAGTTAATTATTCTCCAAGTACTGGTAAGTATTATATTAAGGGTTATGGATATTCTACTTCTTCTAAACTTGTTTCTAAAGGAGTTTCTTCTAAACTTTTAGCTGAAGTTCAATATAAAGTACTTTATAGTATTTATACTAAATCAAAAACTAAAGAACGAAGTAAATTATCTGAGAATTATTGGACTGGGTATAGTAAACAATTCAAGAAGAATTTTTCTAAAAATTTTAAAATGAATACTGCACCTAAACCTCCTGAAGGTAATCAAACTAAATTTTTAGAAGGTTTATGTAAATTTTCTTTAAAACATTATAATAAGGGTAAATCTTTAATTAATGAGGGTCATACTTTGAAAGGTTTGGGTCATATTGCAGTGTCTGCATGGGGTATTGATTTTTCTGCAGTTTATTTGATTTATTCATTACTTCCTAAAGATGTTTTTAATAATAGAGGTTGATTATGTTTAATAAGTTTAAAGTTAAAAGTCTTTTTAAAAAGGCAGATTCTTTTTTTAAAGATGGGCAATATGATGATGCTTTAGATTATTATGATAATATTTTAGAATTAGATGATTCTAATTTAAAAGCATTATATAAGAAAGCTTTCATATTATATGATAGTAAGTTATTTGATGAATCTATACAAGTTCTTAAGTCAATCTTAGATTTAAAATGTTGTATTGATGCTATTTTATTATTAGGTAGAATCTATTTATTAAAAGATGATACAGAAAAAGGAATGTATTATTATAAATTATCTTTAAATGAAAATGTCTTTAATCATTATAAATTTATTGAAGAAATTTTATTCTTTGGTCATTATAAATTCAGATATATTTGTAAAGATTATAAAAGATTCTATAATATAACTGTTTCTTTATGTGATTTATATCTTGAAAAGGAGGATTCTTATGAAATTAAATTCTTCAAATCAGATAAAT
>JAKSUF010000157.1 GCA_024409145.1 archaeon
GTTCTATTAGTCTAATGGATGGGGTGTTTTAGATTTGTCTATTGTATTAAAATAATGGTGGTATTTATTATATTCTTAATTAAGTAGTGTAATTCTTGTATATTAAAATAAGTTGAAAGATACTATATTTAATATAGTATCATAAACATGTTTAAACTGGGCTTTCTTTGAGTTTTATATATTCATCCAAAGCCTCTCTAGTAGTACCAACTACTATTCTATATTTGTCTTCTTCTCCTTTTGTTGTAACTTTTTCTATTTTTCCTTTAGCTACAACTTCTTCCCCATCAATTACTTCTCCTGCATAAGTGTGTGTGAATGATGCAAGGGAACTGATTTCAAATTCAGGGCCCTCAAGGAGTTCGACATCTTCAATTTCATAAGTTGCAGGGTTGTCATAAGATCCAAGAGCACTTTTTATTTTACAATAAATTTTAGCTTTTCCCATTGGTTCATATGTTGTATCTCCCCATTTTCCACTTATTTCATCATAATTACGTGTTGATAAAATATCAAACAATGTTCCTCTTATGGTACCTCTATTGCTTTTACGTTCTTCATACCAACAAAATTCTTCTTTGGTAAGACTTTCATCTTGAATTCTTTTATTATAAACAAATTCCCAGAAATCATTTCCTATTCTGTTTAAGGTTATTGATTTTTTGAGTTCTGGAATTTCTACTTCCTTGTCTTTATTTGATTTATATGCATTAATGGAATTTCTATGATTTTTGAGACCATAAACAACAAAATCTAAATCTGAAGTTCCTGGTTTTTGTAAACCTGGAAGTAATGATCCTGAAATTCCCAAATCTGTATATGGAACTCCTGCAACATAATGGAAGAAGTCGGAAAGGTCGATTAATTTCTCCATAAGTTCTTCCATATAAGTTAAATTTTCTTTTTTTTCTTTTTTTTCTGAGATTATTGGTTTGTATTCTTTCCTAAGTTCTGCAAGTCTTTCTTCTGGTTTTATGATTTTAGCTACTTTTTCAATTGGAACTCCCATCATTTCAACATTAGTTACATCGCAAAAATATAAATAATCTGGATAATTTTCTCTTAAGAATGTGTAAGCTTCATCTGATCCAACTTTGGAATATCTCACACCTTCTTTTTCTCTATCTCCATTTTCATCTGGTATGTATCTAAGGAAAGAGATTATTCTATTTTCTGGATGTATGTAATTTGTTGCTGCAAAAAATAAACCATCTGTTGTGTATATAAAATCTCTTGTTCTAACTTGTTTATCTATTTTTATCATTTTATCCCTCAGAATTTTAATTTGATGTGTTCAATATATAATCACTTATATGTAGTTATATTTGTAATTTATTAAATGTTTTATCATATTTTTCTAAAATATTCCTTTATAATTTTTAATCTATTATATATTTTTTTGATTAGTATTTTTTGATTAATGCTTATCTTTGATCATGTTTCTTTTTTCTATTTATTATTTTTAATATATTCAATTTTTATTTTATTTAAAAAAGTATTTAATATATAAATTAGATATATTAAAATAATCTAATTGTCGATATATTTGGTCATTGAAGGTGTATAATGCTCTGTAGATGTCATTTTATATGGAACTAGTAAATCGATATATTTGGTAATTGAAGGTGTATAATATGAGTAAAGATAGGGATAAACTTATCAGAATTTTATATGAGCTTGAAAATGATTATATTTCCGGTAAATTATCTGAAGAGAAATATATTTATTTCTATAATCAATATAAACATAAACTTGATACTCTTGAAGTTTCTGATAGGATTAGAACTATGCAAGGTAGAGATAACTATAATTCTCCAGAGAATTATGATTATGGTGACGTATCTGATGATTATAATCAAGATATGAATCAACAAGGATATAATGAATATTTGGATGAATCTGAAGTATTTAATAATTCTTATGCTGAAGAATATCCTAATGATGATCGTTATGATGTCTTTGATAATATCGATAATGATGCATCGTATAATAATCCTTATTATAAAAGAAATAAAAAGAATTATGGTTCTAAAAATAGAATTGAAGACACTAATTCTAAAACTGGGAGTAAAGGTAAAAGCCGTATAGCTGTAGGTATATTGTTGACTTTTGTTTTACTTTTTGCTTTTGGTACTGGTATTGTAATGGGTATTTTTAATAATTCTGGTGGTGATTTAACTAGTGTATCTGAATTATTGGGTTCTGGTGCTGTGATTAATGATACTTCATTCCCTGTTGATGATTCTAAGTTGAATTCTTCAAGTAATTCTTCTAGTTCTAATTATTCTAGTTCCAATTACTCTAGCTCTAATTATCATTATAAATCTTATGATTATTCATCTGGTTCTGGTTCTTATGATTCTGGTTCTTATAGTTCTGATTCATCTGGTTCTGGTTCTTATGATTCTGCTGATTCATCTAGTTCATCTAGTTCATCTAGTTCATCTGGTTCTTATGATTCTGGTTCTAGTCAAACTACTAATTATTAAAGGGGATATATATGAAAAAGAGTTACATTATTGTGCTTTTAGTGCTTATGGTAATTGCAAGTGCTGCATTTCTTTTAGTGTATAATGCTAAACATTCAGAGGATATAACAAATGGTACTTCATCTTTATTAGTTTCTCAACATGGTGTATCTATTATTGTTCCTCAAGAATGGGTGAAAGCAGATACTAATTCTAATTCATCTATTTTAGCTGTTGCTAATTCTAGTTCTAAAGATTCAGATGGATTTAATGATATTAATGTGAATATAGAACGGAAACAATCTGTTAATTCATTAGATTATGAATTTAAGAATTATTGTAAATCTTTAGCTTCTGATTATAATTCTAAAATATTATTTACTGGAAATGTTTCTAATGTTGGAAAACATGATGGTATGGAGGTAGATTATAAATCTAATCTTAATGGGGTTCAAAAACAACATAAATCTATTTGGATTAAGAAAGATGATTTTATTTATGTGATTTTATGTTCTGCTCCAGCTAAATCATTTTCAAAACAAGAATTATTATTTAATGCTATTATAGGTAGTTTTAAATTTAGAAAATAATTGATTATATTAAAATATTCACTTAATTTTTTATGAATAATAAAATTTATTCATTATATTTTACTTTTTTATTAGTTTATTTCTTATTATTTTACTTTTTATGATTATTATCAAACTTATTATTTATTATTAAATTTTATATGGGGTTCTATTATGGATATTGTTTTATGTGTAACTGGTAGTATTGCAGCTACTGAAACTATTAAATTAGCAAGAGAATTTAGGAGACAGGGTCACTCAGTTAAAGCATTTATGACTGAAGAAGCAACAAAAATTATCCATCCTAATGCTCTTGAGTTTGCAACTGGAGAAAAAGTTGTTTTAGAATTAACTGGGGCTATTGAGCATGTTAAGTATTCTCAAGTAGATTTAATTTTAGTTGCACCAGCTACTGCTAATTCTATTAGTAAATTTGCTTATAGGATTTCTGATAATCCAGTAAATACATTATTAATTACTGCATATGGTCATAATACTCCTATTCTATTTGTTCCATCAATGCATGATTCTATGTATGATGCAGTGAGTGAAAATATTAAAAAACTTAAAAATGATGGTATTAAGTTTGTAAATCCTAGAATTGATGAAGGTAAAGCTAAATTCCCATCAATTGAAGATATTGTTTTAGAATCAATTAGAACTGTTAACTTAGATAGATTTGAAAAAAATAGTGAAATGTTGGATGAAACTGTAAAAAATATTGCAGGAAAAAATGTTTTAATAAGCCTTGGTGGAACTTATGAAGAGATTGATCCAATTAGGGGGATTTCTAATAGATCTTCAGGTAAAATGGGTTTTGAGTTAGCTAAAGAAGCATATAGGTGTGGAGCTAATCTAACTATTCTTGCAGCACATCATGAAGTGAATTTATCTAAATTATTCAATGTAATCTCTACACCTTCAAGTTCTATTATGAATGCTGAAGCTAGTAATCTTGTTAAAGACTTTGATATATTCATAGCTACTGCAGCTGTTTCTGATTTTGCACCTATCAAAAAAGAAGACTATAAATTATCTTCCTCTTTAAATTTACATTTGGAATTTGAACCTATAGGTAAGATTATTAAAACAATTAAAGAGATAAATCCTGATGTTTTCTTAGTAGGTTTTAAAGCAGAATATAATATTTCAGAAGAAGAAATGATTAATTGTGCAAAAAGACAAATGCAAAATGCAGGGACTGATTTGGTTGTAGCTAATGATGTTTATAAGGAAGGTTGTGCTTTTGGGTCTGAAACTAATGAAGTTTTACTTGTAAGTGATACTATTAAAAAACTTCCATTAAATTCTAAATCTGAAATCGCAAAATCTGTTTTCATTGAAATAGCTAATAATTTTAATTAATTTTTAAATTTTGTATATCCCTATTAATTATATCCATATTAATTAAATTATTTTTATTTTTTTTTAGATATTTTGGTGTTAATTTAGTAATAAATTATTTTTTATTTTATTT
>JAKSUF010000158.1 GCA_024409145.1 archaeon
TATTTAAAATTAGCCTAAATTTAAAATACATTTAATAATAATTAAAATTAAAAATATATATGATTAAATTTTTTAATTATAAAAATAATTTAGGAGCTTAATAATATGAAACTTAAAATTGCTATACCTTCAAAAGGTAGAATTAGTGATCCAGCAGTAAAAATATTAGAAAAAGCTGGACTTGGACTCAAAGATGCAACTAATAGAAAATTATTCTCATCTACATATAATAAAGATATAGATGTGATGTTTGCACGTGCAGCAGATATTCCTGAATTTATTGATGAAGGAATTTGTGATATGGGAATAACTGGATTAGATCTTATTAAAGAAGCAGAATCTGATGTAAAAATTCTTAATGATTTAAAATTTGGAAAAACAAAATTAGTTCTTGCATCACCAGAAGATTCTGAAATAAATTCAATTAATGATTTAAAAGATGGAATGACAGTAGCTACTGAATTCCCTCACCTTACTGAAGAATATTTAAAAGAAAATAATTTAGATATAAAAATTGTTAAATTAACAGGATCAACTGAAATAGCACCATTTATAGGAATAGCTGATGCTATAACTGATTTAACAAGTACAGGAACAACATTAAGTATGAATCATTTAAAAGTTGTTGAAGTTATCTTAGAAAGTTCAATAAAATTAATAGCTAATCATGATTCATATAAAGAAAAGAAAAACCTTATTGATGCAGTAAGTACAAGTATTCAAGGAGTACTTGAAGCTGAAAGAAAAAAATTAGTTTTAATGAATGTATCAAAAGAAAAATTAACTGATGTTCAAAAAGTTATGCCTGCAATGAGTGGACCAACAATATCTGAAGTATTATCTGAAGATGAAACTATGGCTATTCAAGCAGTAGTTGATGAGGAAGAAGTATTTGAACTTGTAAACGATCTCCGTAATGCAGGAGCTCGTGATATTTTAGTAGTTCCTATAGAAAGAATTATTCAATAATAAATTTACTAATAAAATAAAAAATCAATGCATCTTAACTATAGAAAAATCCTATAAAAAAATAACTAAATACAAAATAGCTAAATAAGAATAAAATCCTATAAAAAAATAACTAAATACAAAATAGCTAAATAAGAATATAACTAAAAGAGAAGTTAATATGAAATTCTTAAGATTTTTAGATAAAGAAAATAATTTAAAAACAGGATATTTAGATAAAAACACTGTTTATGAATTAAAAGAAGATATTTTAAATTATTTTAATGTAGATTTTAATAATTTAGAAAAAGATATTGTAAATTCTTATTCAATTAATGATATTAAAATTATTAATCCAGTATCTCCATCTAAAATAGTATGTATTGGACTTAATTATAAAGACCATGCTAAAGAATTAAATATGGAACTTCCAGATACTCCTAAATTATTTATAAAACCTTCAACAACAGTTATTGGTCCTGAAAATAATATTATTAAGCCTAAAATGAGTGATGAAATAGATTATGAAGGTGAATTAGCTATTGTTATTGGAAAAACTTGTAAAGATATAAACATAGAAGAATCAAAAGATTATATATTTGGTTATACTATAATGAATGATGTTACAGCAAGAGACATTCAAAGAATGGATGTACAATGGACAAGAGGAAAAAGTTTTGATACATTTGCACCTATTGGACCTTGTATTGAAACTAAAATGGATCCAACAAATCAAAAAATTAAAACAACAATAATCAAAGAAAATAAAAACAATAAAGAAGAAAAAGAAGAAATTAAACAAGATTCTAATACTAAAAATATGGTATTTTCACCATATGAATTAGTTAGTTTTATATCTCAAGTTATGACATTAAATCCAGGAGATGTAATAGCTACTGGAACTCCTCCAGGTGTAGGTCAAATAAAAGTAGGAGAAAAAGTTACAGTTGAAATAGAGGACATTGGTATTTTATCAAATACTTTAATAAATTTATAATACTAAAAAATAAAAGACATTAGTTTATTATACACTAAATTCTTAATAATTAAATTATAACAAAATACTATTTATATTCATAAACCTTAATAAATTAATAAAAATACTAAGGAGTGTAATATTATTTTCAAACTAGATAATATCATATCAATTAAAGACTTTGAGAAAGAAGATATTGAATTTATTTTAGAAGAAGCTTCTAAACTTGAATCAGTAGCTAAATCTGAAGAGTTATGTGAAGAACTCAAAGGTAAAATTCTCGGATTATTATTTTTTGAACCATCTACAAGAACAAGATTATCTTTTGAAACTTCAATGAAAAGATTAGGTGGAAATTGTATTAGTCTTGGAGATGCTGCATCATGTTCTTTATCAAAAGGTGAAAGTATTGCAGATACTGCTAAAATGATAGAAGGATATTCAGATGCTATTGTAATTAGACATCATTTAGAAGGTGTTTCAAAATTCTTAACAGATATTGTAGATGTTCCTGTAATTAATGCAGGTGATGGTGCAGGTCAACATCCAACACAAACTTTACTTGATTTATACACTATTAAAAAACATTTTGGCCATATTGATGGATTAAATATTGCACTTGTTGGAGATTTAAAATATGGTCGTACTGTACACTCTCTTTCATATGCATTAGGTAACTATGATGTTAAAATGACTTTTGTAGCTCCTGATGAATTAAAAATGCCTAAAGAAACATTACATGATCTTGAAGAAAATAATATTCCATATAAAGAAACTAATGATTTAAAAGAAATTATTGATGATGTTGATGTTTTATATGTTACAAGAATTCAAAAAGAAAGATTCCCAGATATTGAAGAATATAAAAAAATTAAAGGAGCTTACTTAATCAATAAAGAACTTCTTGAAGGTAAAGATCTTATTGTTATGCACCCACTTCCAAGAATTGATGAAATTTCATATGATGTTGATGATACTAAATATAATAAGTATTTTGAACAAGCAAATAATGCAGTTCCTGTAAGAATGGCTATTTTAAAAAATATTATAAAACATAAATTTAAATAATTATTAAATATTGAAATATAGTATTATAATTATAAAAATAAGAAAATAAAAATTTAGAACTGCTTTGATAAATAAAAGCAGTTTCTAAAACTTCTTTTAGATAATAAATAAACTTTCTAAAATTGCTTTAAATAATTAAAAGAAATATAAAGTTAAATGCTTTAAATAAATAAAATAAACATAAAGCTAGATTACTTTAAATAATTAAAATGAATATAAAGTTAAATGCTTTAAATAAATAAAATAAACATAAAGCTAGATTACTTTAAATAATTAAAATGAATATAAAGCAGTTTCTAAAACATCAATATCACATTGTAATGTAATAATATTAGTTCTACCTTTTCCACGACCACGTGATACTGTATTAGTTGATATGCTTCCAAGCATTTCAAGCTCATTAACAAAATCAAAAATTCTTCTATAAGTTACTTTATCTCCTTTTGAAACTTCTTCATAATATTCATATAATTTACCAGAAGTTATTTCTTCATTTTCTTTAGTAAGATTCAAAACAGCTTCAAGAACTCTTTGTTGTTGAGTAGGAAGAGTCATAATAACATCAGTAACTTTATTATATTCTATTTTTTCTTTAGCTTCTTTAACATAAGAAGTTAAAATTTTATCAGAACCTTTTTCATCAGCTATTTCACCAGCTGTTTGTAAAAGGTCAAGTGCATATCTTGCATCACCTTCTTCTTTTGCAGCCATTGCTGAACATAATGCAATAACACCATTTTCAATAGAACCTTCAACAAAAGATAATTTAGATCTTTCTTTTAAAATATCAGCTAATTGTTCTGCATTATAAGGTGGAAATACAATTTCTTTATCTCTTAAACTACTTGCTACTCTTGGCTTAATATATTGTTTAAAATCTAAGAAGTTACTAATTGATAGAATAGATACATTATCGGTTCTTGTAAGAGTGTAAAGAATTCCATCACCATCTTTTTCAAGTAAAATATCAATTTCGTCTAAAATTACAATAAGAATTAAATTACGTCCATAAACATTCTTTTTAAAAATATCTCTAAATGCATTAATAACTTCTGCTTTAGTCCAACCCCTATTTGGAACATCTCTTCCTAATTTTTGACATAAGTATGCTATAACTTGATATTCAGTAGTAAAATCAGTACATCTAACATATTCAACTTTAATAGAAACAGGTTTATTTTGAGATGCTTCTATTAATTGTTCTTTAGCAAATTTAGCAGCAGCTGTTTTCCCAGTACCAGTTTTTCCATAAATAGTTACATCTGAAGGAGTATTATTATTCAATGCTTCAACCCAATATTTAGCAATAGAAGTAATTTGTTCGTTTCTGTGAGGTAAATGTTCTGGTAAAAACCTATGATCTAAAGGATCTTTATTTTTAAAAATAGTTTTTGTCTCTCCAATTGTATCAAAAATATTCATAATTTCACACTTAAATTATCAGATAAAAAAATTATTATTTTAAAATAAATTTTAATAATAAGTAAATGATTCAATAATAAAAATTATAATA
>JAKSUF010000159.1 GCA_024409145.1 archaeon
ATTTGCTATTATTTTAATTAAATTAGATTAAATAAGGAGAAAAAAATGGATAAAGAAAATTTAATTAGTGTTGCAGAATATGCTAAACAAAAAGGAGTTACTACTACTGCTATTTATAAAAAGTTTGAAACAAGTTTGAAACCATATGTTGTTAAAGAAGGACGCAGAAATTGGCTTAAAAAAGAAGCATTGGAAATTGTGTTTCAAAATGAAATTTTAGGCATAAATAATGATAAGTTTGAAACAAGTTTGAAAGAGTTTGAAAATGTTTCAAATGAGTTTGAAACTAAAAAAGAAGAATATGAGAAAATTATTGCTGAAATGAAAGAAAAAGAAGTTTCAAACTTTGAAACTATAGCAAAAAAAGACCAAGAAATATTAGATTTAAAAAATCAAATAATTGGACTTCAATCTGATACAATAAGACAATTAACTGAAATGAATAGTCAATTAATTGATCTTACTAATAAAGTTAATGGTTCATTACAATTACAAACTGCAGTTTCTGCTAAAAAACATTTCAAGTTGCCATGGAAAAAAAATTAAATGTAGACAAAAATCTCTTTATAGTGCAAAATAGGCATATAAGGAGGATATAATGGCAAAGCAAAATATTAATATAAAAAGAACAGATAAGATGAATAAAATCTTAGATTTAGAAAAGAAATATTATGAAAAACTTAAAGAAATTATAAATTCTCAAGAGTTTATAAATGATTTATTATTGATTGAAAAAGAAATTAGAGAAAAATATGATAAGTATGAGAAAGTATGGAAAATTAAAAATAAGATTAAAATACCTGCTGAAAGACTTGTAAGACACCATATTTACACTAAATTGCATGATGAAATTAAAGGAATATTTCCTTCACCTATAAGTTCTGATTTTGGAGTAAAAATGGAAGATTGTATTTTGTGTGTGGATATTAAAACACTAGATACTGATGGAAATAAAATTGATATTAATTCAACATCAGTCGAAGCTAATCAATTGTCTTTTGATAATAAGAATCATAAATATGTTAAAACTTTTTCTAATTTAGATCCAATAGACCATTACTCTAGATTAGATGTTTTGACATATGTAATTAAAATTATTTATACAGATAATAAAACAAGTTTCAAATTATCGAGAGAAACATCACCAACACTTGTATTAACATGTATTCCAAATGGACAATTATCAGAATTATTCGATTATGATATTATTCAAAATTTTAAAACATATGATTATTATGATGAGAATGACAAACAATCTTTAAAGGAAATTGAAATACCTTCTCAATATTCAAATCGTAAAGATGAATATACTGAAACGTATTGCTTAGATACGTTAATGTGTTCGAAAGTAGAAATAGAATTAAACTCAGGTAAGAAAAAAGATGCGTATTTTGATGCTGCAAATGGTGTAATATGGTGGGAAACACAATGCAATAATAAGCCTATGATAAGAGCAGTAAAATCAGGGTCAACTGCAAGAATATATAATGACATATTAAAAGAAAGATATGATTCAAAAAATGAAAAATGGATAGGTTATGAAGAATTTAAAGTAAAGGAAATAATGAACTAAAAAAAGAAGAGTTACTCTTCTTTTTTTAGTGTATCTATTATACCTTTTGCAATTTGTTCAGCTAATTTAGATGGAACTGCATTACCTATTTGTTTATAAACATTATTTAAACTACCTTGAAATTCATAATTCATTGGGAAAGTTTGAAGCATAGCACATTCTCTTGCACTTAATCTTCTTTCTTTATTGACATGGATTTCTGGACTTGTGGCAGTAATAGTGTCACTTGGTCTATCCCAGTTTGTAATTCTTAAAGATTGTTCAAAAGTTATAGGTTTTTCAACTAATGTAGTTACTGCTTTGTCATATTTATCATCGAATCCAAATATTCTTTTTAATTCCCACCAATCTTCCGGCTTAGGTATGCTACCAGAGTTATTATCTTTTCTAAACCAATGTCCTGCGGTATATTTATAGCCAAAATGATCATCTACTTTTTTTGTTGTATAACCAGCTTTATTTCTCCAATATTTTAAATAATCACAAATATCAGCTTGATTTACATCGTATTTTCTTCCCCAAAAAGTATCAAAAACATTTGTTGCAGCCATATGATTATATAAAATAGTTCCATCTGCTAGTCTTATAGGACTTTCACTTAATTTAATATTACTTAAATGACCTATTGTGTCTTGAACAGTTAAAGGTGCTTTTAAACCATCTTTAGTTTCATATTTTTTACTATCCACCCAATGAGTAGGACGAGGAAACGGATTTTCTAACCCTAAACGATTTCCCATTATAATTAATCTTTCTCTTGCTTGTGGAACTCCGTATTCGGCAGCATTTAAAAGTTTAATATCTACTTTGTAACCTAAAGATTCAAAATCTCCTTTAATCATTTCGATAACTTTCCCTTTTTCCATTGATAATAAACCTTTTACATTTTCTGCAACAAAAAACTTAGGATTTTTATCTTTTATTACTCTTAGCATTTCTCTATATAAAAAGTTTCGACTATCTTTCATACTTCTTTTTGTGTTGGCAACTGAAAAACCTTGGCAAGGAAAACCACCTATAACAAGATCTATGTCATTAGGCATTTCGGAACTTTTTATTTTTGTTATATCACCATAGACAATATGATTTCCAATATTCTTTTTATAAGAATCAACTGCATCTTTAAAGAAATCATTTGCCCAAACTATATCAAAACCTGCTTTTATAAAACCAATATCCATTCCACCAGCACCACTAAAAAGTGATATAGCTCTATATTTAGTTTTTTTCATGTGTTACCTCCATGTATATAATTGTATTTTCTTTATAACTAAAATGAGTATATCATAATTTCAAAAAAATGCAATAGCAGCATTTAAAAAAGTGCATATAAAAATATGCACTTTTTGTTGACTAAAAAAAAAATAGTTCTATTATTAAAACATAAGTTAATAAAAAATCGCAAAAAAAATGAGCCGTTCGAATTGGCGTTCGTCCAGCTCGTGTAGTTTGAAAAACCAACTTTCAAACTATCTGTAACAGTTTGTTACAAATAACTACACAAACTGTTTATACGAAATATTATAAAACAAAAATCTAATTTGTCAATAATAAAGAGTTCAGATAGAAGAAAAAAGAGAACAAGTTTCAAACTACTTGCTCTCTTTTTTTTCGTATGTGAGAAGCAAAGAAACACATAAAAAAACTAGGGTCTGATTAAGCCGATGCTATAAAATTAATTCGGTGAATCCATTTCACTACATTCATAGGAAGCCGTTAACTCTCAAGCGGGACAGGAGAGTATAAATAAAATCCGCGGTGGTCATGTACTCATGAGAAACTTCATTTTAAACTAAGGGGAGTAATAGTTAGTTAAACGAATGAAGATACGTTGAAATACGTATGACTTAATGTAGTTGCCAAAAGTGAAAGACGATACAAATCGGAATAGATTAACGTCTGAAAGTAGGTAAAGTTTTTCCCTCTATTTCAAGGGAAAACTATGCCTATTTTCAGACAATGTGTCCACGGAATAAATTAAATATTTATTAGTTATAAAATACATTTTTGGTAATTATCAAAACTTGATAATTACCAATTTTATAATTCGATCTATTTAAAAATATTTAATTATAGATAAATGCAGGAATAGATAGTAATTTTCTATTATATTAATTATTCGCTAAAGGTAAGATTAACGAATTCAGAATGAAATTTTTTATATTTTAGATTTGTAAGAGCTTTTAAAAAATATCTTTACTTAAATATTAAAATGGTATAAAAATATATTATAAATTTAAATAACGGTTTTTAAAGAGTATAAAATTGCGGGTGCTTATTAGTTAATTAAAAAAAATTGTAAAAAGGTTTTTGTGGAATAGCAAGCATTGCAAATGTACGTACACTTTTAGAAAAAGTGATACTAACTTTTGCGAATAGCAAGCATTGTGAATGTATGTACAAATTATTAAAATAGTTTGTACCATTCACTCTAAAATATAAAATATTTTAGGCTTGCTTTGTTGGTGACTTCGTCCCCAAACCCCTTTGATTTTATAGGAGATAGTAATATGAAAAAAGAAAATAATAATTTGATTAAAGCAGAAAAAAATAAAAGAATTAACTTGAGATTAAGTGAATTGGAAATGAAAATTATAGAAGAAAATATGAAGGCAACTGGTTATAAAAATCTATCTTCATATGCAAGAAAAATGATGATGGACGGCAAAGTTGAAGTCACAGCTTCAAAGGTTGATGATAAATTAATTTATGAAGTTAATAAGATAGGAAATAATATAAACCAAATTGCAAAGCAAATTAATGAAACAAAAAAATGTAGAGCTGAAGAAACTATTTTTTTGAAACAACAAATGAAAGATCTATGGAAACTTTTAAGTAAGAATTTATAAATATTTTATGGAATTGATTTTAAT
>JAKSUF010000016.1 GCA_024409145.1 archaeon
AGATTTTAAACTACCTAAAATAGTTTTTTTAATAAAATCACTTACAAAATCATTTAAGCCAATATTAATCCCATCTATATTTAAATTCACATCAACTTGATTATCATTATTATACTTCAAATCACCCTTTGCAAAAGCTTGAGCTATAAGATGACCATCATTATAACCACATTCATCAGTATATAACGTATTAATAATATCAAAAGATTTTTCTTCGATAATATCAACCAAATCTGAAAGTCCTTTATCATCAATTGTAAAAGAATCAACAGTAGCTATAGTATAATCATCTTCAACTTCTGGATGAGTACAGACTTTAGCATAGCTATAAGATTTAAAACCTTCAATAACAAAAAAATCAGGTTCTTCTATAGATTTAACTAAAAATAATATTTTTTCAAGAGGCATTGATTCATTAACATTAAAAAAAGTCCTAGAACCAACACCAACAACTAAATTAGAACCTGCTTCTTTTTGTTTCCAAGTATCAGTATTTTCATGATCCATTTCTAATTGATGATGAGAATGTTTTAAACTAGCTACTTTAAAACCTCTATCACATAATTCTTCAATTACTTTGATTGTAAGAGAAGTTTTACCACTATTTTTAGGACCTACTATTGAAACAATCCTCATTTTCACACCTTCATAATATAAAATATTAATTAATATTATAACTTTTTTAAAATAACTCAATATAAAGCATAATACTATTCGATAATAATATTATATTTTTTAATAGTTAAATACTTTGATATTTAATATTTGATAAAAAGAAGATGATAAATACACAATATGAAAATAATTATCTAAAATAAACAGATAAGAAACAAACCTTGAGAAAGAAACCAAAAAAAACAGAAACAAAAAACAAAACATTATAAAAAAATAATAAAGAAGTAAAAAACCAAAAAAACAGAAACAAAAAACAAAACATTATAAAAAATAAAGAAAGAGAATCTTCTTTAAATTTTATAAAAATAAAAGATTTATAAAAAATAAAGAGAGGTGACAATCTTTAAGTTTTATAAAAAAATAAAGAGAATAAAAAATTTATTCTCTTATTAAATCCACTAATGGATTATGTGTTTATTGATAACTTTTTTTACCGAATTCAGTGAATGGTAAAGGTACGTCGTTATCTACACCACTGTAGTATCCGAATACATCTCTGACTTTGTTGTTTACAGTAGCCCATACTTTAGCTACAGGGATTTCACAAGGACAGACTTCGGAACATTGACCACAGTTAGTACATGCATCAACCATGTGTACCATACGGGTTAAGTGGAAGAATGGAGCTGCAGGAGTGTATCCACCAGGTACCCATTCAGGACCTTCAGCTTCGAGACAGCAGTCATCACAGTAACAGAGAGGACATGCTTCACGGCAACCGTAACATTTCATACAACGGGAGAATTCTTCTTTGTATTCTGCGAATACTTCTAAGATGTCACCAGAAGTTCCAGCAAAGTCTACTTCTCTTTGTTTCATAGCTTGTTTTACCATGATACCGTCGATTTTAGCACGGATTTCAATACCTTTTTCGATAGGAGCTTCAGTTTTAACGAGACCAGCGTCAACAACTTTACCTAAGATTTCTGCACCTTTTTCAGAGCATACTTCAACAAAAGTAGCTTTACCAGTTAAAGGTCCAATAACTCCCCAGTTACCTAAAGCTAAATCAGCATTGGTTGGGATGTTCATAATACATCTTTGACAGTTTTCTCTTCTACCCATACCGTCTTCTTCAAGTTCTTCGATAGAAATTCCTTTTTCCTCACCATCTTTGGTTTCCATGATGAGTTTTCCTTTAGCAATTTCTTCTTTTACAACATCGTTAGGATCCATACCATAGACATCTTTAATCATTTTGATAGTTGGTACAGGAGGCATAGTTCCTCCACAGTTTACACCAATCATGATTACGTTATCTTCGATAACTTTTCCTTTTTTCATTAACTCTCTAAGAGTCATTGCATCACATGGTTTACAAGTGACAGCGATTTTCATGTCTCTTGCACCATCTAAGTATTTGGATACAAATTTAGCTAAGTTTAAAGTACCACAATGGAGGGAACCTGCAGATTTAATTACATCTTCTGGTTTAGTAATTAAAATAGGTTTTGCATCGTATAAATCCCAGGATTTTTCTACAGCAACTACAGCATCAACAATACCTTCTTCTAAGAGGTATTTCATAATAGTAGTTACAGCTCCACCGTATTCACCTGCATTTGCAATTTCATCATTTGCAGAACATGCATAAAACATATCGTTAACTTCTACCATATTAATCTACTCCATAATAATTTAGGTTTAGCTCTAAGCCACCTATAATTTTTCCACCTTAATAGCACAAGCTTTTAATTCAACCATTTTACATTTAGGGTCGAAGGAGTCAGAGTTAGTTAACATGTTAGCTGCACATTCACTAAAGTGCATAGGAATGTTTACGATACCTTTTTTAATATCATCAGTAACACGTGCAGTAATTTCAATTTCTCCTCTTCTTGAGCTTGCTTTTACAACTTCTTCGTTAAGAATACCTAATTCTTTAGCATCTTCAGTGTTGATTTCTATGAAACCAGTTTTTACTTCGTTATCTAAAGTTTCACATCTTCTGGTCATAGCAGCGTGGTAGTGGAACAAGACACGAGTAGTGGTTAATAATAATGGGTATTCTTCATCAGGAACTTCGACAGGTCCTAAGTGTTCTAATGCATGGAAAATTCCGAGACCATCAGGGTGTGCGAATTTGTCTACGTGCATTAATGGTTCACAAGGATCTTCAGGGTCGAGACAAGGCCAGTGAGCTCCTTCAGGAGTGAGTAATCTTTCGTGAGTAATACCATAGTATAATGGAGCAAGTTCTCTAATTTCTTCCCAGATTTCTGCAGCACTTTCATAATGGAATAATTCTCTTGGTCTGCCCATTCTGACAGCGATTTCTTCCATAATCTTCCAATCGAGCATTGCACCTTTTGGAGGTTCTTGTGCTTTACGTAACCATTGTACTCTTCTTTCACCACTGGTGAAAGTACCGTATTGTTCACCCCAACCAGCAGCAGGTAAAACAACATCTGCACAAGCAGCAGTATCAGTCATGAATAATTCTTGAACTACTAACATTTCTAAGTTTGCTAAGGATTCTTTAGTATGTTTAATATCTGCATCGGAGAGAACAGGGTCTTCACCGTGGATGTATAATACTTTTAAGTCACCAGCATGAGCAGCATTCATCATTTCTACTAAAGTTAAACCAGGAGTGGTTGGTAAATCCATTTGGTAAGCTTCAGAGAATTTTTTAGTAGCTTCTTCATCTACAACTTTTTGGTAACCAACATAGTCAGAAGGTAATGCACCCATATCACAAGCACCTTGTACGTTGTTTTGTCCTCTTAATGGGTTTACACCAGCACCAATTTTACCTAAGTTACCGGTTAACATCGCCATGTTAGCAGTGGACATTACGTTATCTGCACCGTGAGAGTGTTCAGTAATACCTAAGGAGTATACAATAGCAGCATTTTCTGCTTTAGCATAGTCTAATGCGATTTCTTCGATTAAAGCTGGGTCAGCTTCAGTGATTTCAGCAACTTTTTCGAGATCGTATTTCATTACAGTTTCTTTTAATTCATCGAAACCTTTGGTTCTGTTAGCGATAAATTCATCATCTTGTAAATCGTTTTCAATGATGATTTTCATCATACCGTTCATTAAAGCTACGTCAGTACCGGTTTTGAATTGTAAGTAAGTGTGAGCTAATTTTGCGGTAGGAGTGTATCTAGGATCAGCTACAACTAATTTAGCACCATTTTTAATAGCTCTGATAATTTTACGACCGAATAATGGGTGAGCTTCCATGTTGTTAGAACCAATACAGAAGATGTAATCAGCTTCTTCAATACTGTCGTAACCGTTAGTACTTGCACCTGAACCGAATGCGTTAGCAAGTCCAGCTACAGTAGGTCCGTGACAGATACGAGCACAGTGGTCTACGTTTTGAGTACCACATGCTGCACGAGCTAATTTCTGGGTGATGTAAATGTTTTCGTTAGGGGAACGAGCACATGCGTAGAAACCAACTTTGTTAGGATCTTCATCAGATACTTCTTTAAGTTTGTTAGCAACAAGATCTAATGCTTCATCCCAAGTAGCTTCTCTAAATTCACCATCTTCTTTGATTAACGGAGTAGTTAATCTGTCTGGGTGGTTAATGAATTGATATCCAAAGTTACCTTTAGGACATACTTTTCCTTCATTTACCGGATGTCTTTTCCAAGGTTCAACACCAACTATTTTACCGTCTTTTACTACGAAGTTGATACCACAACCAGTACCACAGTAAGGACAAATAGAAGGTACATATTTAATTTCAACCATTTTATAATCTCCACATTTTAAAAGGTTTTTAAAATCCAAATGGATTTTAATAGGATTTAAATAAAATATTTAAATCAAAGTTTAACTACATAAATTTAATCTTTAGATATATTACACATTCAGTATAAAATAACTAATTAAAATAATTAATAATCAATTGAAATAACAAATGAAATATTAATTATTAAAGATTAAATTACAACATTATTTTATAAAATAACCATGAATAATTAAAGTCATGAATAATAAAATTTATAAAATTTAATTACATAAGTATAAGATTAATACTTACTTAATAAAGTAAGTAAATCTTATTTAATTTTATTTGTTTATAACTTTATAACTAGTCACGTAAGTATACAAACCAGTAAGCACAAGCTACAAAGACAACTGCACCAACAATGTTACCTAAAGTTACAGGAATTAAGTTGTTGACAAAGAATTGGGACCAGGAAATAGGTGCTCCTAAGAAGATACCTAATGGGATAAAGAACATGTTAGCAACACTGTGCTCAAATCCAATACATACGAACGCCATAATTGGGAACCAAATTCCTAAAATTTTACTTACAACATCTTCTGCAGCGTTAGCTAAGTATACAGCTAAACATACTAACCAGTTACAACCAATAGCTCTAATGAAAGCTTGTACCCAAGTTAAAGATTTAGTAGCTTCAGCACCGAATGCTGCTCCACCTAAAGCTTTAGTTTGTGCTACAGTCATTGCTCCTTTAGCGAAAGCTTCAGGAACCATAATACCAGACATGTAAGCAAGTACGTAAGCAACGAATAAAGCACCAACTAAGTTGAATACCCAAGATCCAACCCAGTTTTTGATTAAACCAGCAAAATTGGTCTTACCATCTAAAAGACCCATAGTCATAAACATTACGTCACCAGTGAATAATTCAGATCCACAGATGATGACTAAAATTAAACCTACAGGGAACACTGCACCGAATACAAATTTAGTGAGACCTACAGGATATCCTGCTGCAGCCATACCACAGTTTGCTACTTCAGCGAGTAAACCACCGAATGCAATATAAGCTCCTGCTAAGAAACCTAAAATTGCAAGCTTTGCAATAGGCATTTTGCCTTTTCCTTCAGCTGCTGCAGCAATAGCTTTTGCAGTAGCTGCTGGACTTTTAAAAGAACTCATTTATCTCAACCTCTTATATTATTTAAAATTTTATGTATTAAAAATCTATAAATTTATAGGTTTTTACTAATCGTTATATGAATAGTGCCACTCATGATAACTTAAAAATATACCAAGAGTTTTCGTTCAAATAAATATTCTTAAAAAAAAGAATACAATTTATAATTATTTATCATCATATAAAAATAGTTTGTTAAAAAACTTAAAGCGAAAGATATATATAAAAACACATATTAAGTTTTCGAAATACATAGAATTTCATTTAAAATAAATTATTAATTATAATCAATAATACAATAAAATATAAAAAAATTAAACAAAATTCAAAATATATTTATAAATTAAACAATGTTTAAATAAAATAATCTAAAAAATATCGATATGAATTATTAAAAAAAAACAGAGAATTAACAATAAAAATATTAGAATATTTTTAAAAAAATAGACAGAATAAAAAAATTTACAGACAATAACAGAAAATATAACGATATTAATATAATTTCACATCATTAAAAAAAGAGTCACAAAATAAGAATAAAATAATAAAGAATATACTTAAATAAAAATAATAAAACAATTAGAAATAAAAAAATTAAAAAATTAAATAATATTTAGTATTTTAAAAAAAATATGAACAAAAAATAGATATAAATTTAGGCAATACTAAAAAATTAATAAAGAATAAAAAATTATTCTTCAATTAATTCATAATAAGAGCCATTAGCACAAGAAATACAAACAGGTTTCCCACCACGCAATACATGATGATCATCAGTTACTTTTTCACCACATACAGAACAGAAAACACTAGTATGTTTAGCACCGGGCCATTGAGGTTCAGGAGCAAATACTCTAACTTTTTGAACTTTAAATAATTCCTCAGCAGGAGTTTCTCTAAATCTTGCAACTAATTCATCCTTAGTTTCTTTTTTACCTTTAGGCTTATTAGCATCATCATCACAAATACGAATAGCCTCACCAGTATCCATATTACAGAAAGTTACTGCAAATTTACCATAATTCATTTGTTTTAATGCTCTTTTACCCATAGAACAGTTAGTTACAACCAAAACAGCATCAGCCATACATCTATCTATTTCTAAAAATACAACAAGATTTTTATGTCTTTTATTAAGTTCAAAACCCAATAAGTCCATACCATACATTGCAAGTTTAGTACCAATAGCTATTCCACCACAGAGTTCTCCATGATACTCTTTAACTTTTGCTAATTGTTCTTCATAAGCTTCTTTAGTAATCATCATTACACCAACTAAATCAAATACCTTATAATTTTAAACATTACCCATATATTTAATAAGTTAATTTTATTAAGAATACTTTTTAACCATCAAATCAATACAATATTAAGTAAATGATAAATCTAGTATATATACAATATTATATTATATCATATTATACAATATGAATAAATTTTCATAAGGTTATATAAATAATTTTCTAATAAACACAAGAATATCACAAGTAGAACCCAATATTAAAAACTAAAAATAAAAACCACAAATTAATCTAAGATAATATAATTAAAACCAATAAAAAAAAGAAATAAAAAAATCAATTATGAATAAAATAATAAAATAATAAAATAATAAAGTAAAGGAACAACAAGTACAAAAAATAACAAAGTACAAAAACAAATAGAAAGTATAAAAAAGTATAAAAAAGAATAATTTAAAAAATTATTCCAAATTAGTATGTCTTGCTTTTAAATCATCTTCAGTAACATCCATAGCACTCATCAACTCAGAAACTAATGCATCAAGGAAAACAAGAGAAGTTAATTCAAATGCAGTTCCTAATGGAGTTAATAATGTATAATTACCACTAATTTGTCTTTTAAGATAATCTTCATCATCAACTTCCAATTTTGTCCTACCTTTAACAAGAACTTTACCATCAGCAAGTTTGCCTAAAGTACTTTCTGGATAAGAAGTTACAGCTAAAACATAAGCACCTAATTCTTTAGAAATCTTAGCAGCAGAAACAATATTAGATGTTTCACCAGAACCAGAAATAGCTAAAATACAATCACCAGAAGTGATAGCAGGAGAAATAGTTTCACCCACAACATAAGCACTAAAACCTAAATGCATTAATCTCATTGCAAATGCCTTAGAAACAAGTCCTGATCTACCTGCACCTGTAACAAAAATACTTTTAGATTTTCTGAGTACATCTAAAAAATTATTAATATCTTCTTCGGTAAGTAATTCTTCAGCTTCACGAATATTACCTATAATTGCATCAATTGATTCTTTCATTACTTCCATTTAAATCTACCTATTAATTAAATCAAATACGAAATAAAAATAAATATTTATTCAATATAAAATATATAAAACAAAATATTTAAAATTAATTAATAATAAATTAATCACAATATCAAATAAAAACAAAGAGTAGTGATTCTATGAATAAAACAGAAAATAATATAGAAGTAATTATTGGCATCAAAATAGATGGAGAAAGATATGATTATAAGTTACTTCAGACATTAGAATCATTATCCAAAACATATTCTCAAAGAAAAACTGCAAAAGAACTAGGAGTTTCACATGCAGTATTGAACCGTAGAATAAAAAATAAAGAAGAAAAAATAGGCGAAAAATTAGTTAGACCTATAGGAAAAGGTTCAGAACTCACAGAAAAAGGAAGAACCATATTGAATACCTACTATAAGTACAAAAATAGGTTAGAAGATCAAGAAGAAATCATAATAGCTGGAGGACACATTACAACAAATTTAATTCAATCTTTAAGTTATAATTTACCATTTAAAAGTTTAATTTATAGTAGTGATGATGAAACAGCGTATAAATTAGCTAAACAAGACTTAGTAGATATATTAGCATTAGATGACCCTCGCCTTGCTTTTGAAAATGATTTAAATTTTATAGCTATTGCTTATGATTACCTTGTTTTATTAGGACCAAATAACATCATTAAACCTATTGAAAAAATGACTGATTTAGAAGATAAAAAATTCATAGGAGTTAAAGGAAGTGCACAGAGGTTAGCATGGAATACATTAGAACAAAATAATATCCAATTTGAAATTGTAAAAGAAGTTAAATCACAATTCGATGCATTTAAGATAGTAAGAAATTCAGATAACCTTTACACTTTTTTAAATGGAAGTTATTTTAAAGGAAATGAAATTTTAAAAGAACAAACTAGACATGTAATAAGTTTAGTACAGTGTAATGAAAATAAAAAAGAAATAAATGATTTAATTGATTATTTACTCATAGATGGACAACAACAAATAAAAGATGAAGGATTTAAACCTATAAACCCATACCAAAGAAGATATTAATATAAATAAATTAAAAAAAAATAATTAAAAAAAATAATTAAAGATAGCTAAAACAATACAATAAGCAGAATAATTAAAAATAAATAAGAATAATTAAAAATAGTTAAAAAATAATAAAAGATAATTACTTTTAAGAGTGTTTGTAAAAAATAAGGTTATTTAATCCTATTTATAAAAATTAACCATCCTATTATATGCATCATCATAACTTGGAATATTTGTTTGACAGCCTTGTTTTTCAACAACAAAAGATGAAACTGCAGATGCAAACTTAGCACATTCTTCAAGAGATTCACCATTAATAAACCGAGAAATAAATCCAGCCCTATAAGAATCTCCTGCACCAGTTGGATCAACAGCAGGACGGTAAATTGCATCAACTTCAATTTTACCTTCATCTACACTATAAACAATACTTCCTTTTTTACCACAACTTTTAACAATAATATTAGGTCCTAAATCAAGTAATCCATTAATATCAACATCTAATGAATTTAATATTCTACCAATTTCATGATGATTTCCAAATAAAATATCACAATTAGTAATTACTTCTTTAAGTTTTTCAGGAGAATACATGCCCAAATCTTGACCAGGATCAAAAGATACTAGTTTTCCCTCTTCTTTAGCTACAATACCGCATTTACAATTAAAATAAGGATCTCCAGTTGCCAAATGAACTAACTTAACTTCACGTATTGCATCTACTGGAACATCACTTGATGAAAATTCTTTACCTGCACCCCAATAGAAATAACTAATCTGGTCTTTATTATCATCAGTCATTACAAAACAAGTAGAGGTATTTTCTTCTTCAGAAATAATCATAGAATCAATTTTAACTCCATTATCAATTAAAGAGTTATAATATGCAGACCCCATAAAATCCTGACCTACTGCAGAAACCAAAGAGGTTTTAAGACCCAAATTAGAACCAACCATAGCTACATTAGCTGCAGCACCACCATGTAAATTTAACATAGTATCCATAGGTGCAGAATAATTAGCTTTTGGAAACTCTTTAACTGTAATTATGTAATCTAATGCTGTATGACCTATAACTAATAAATCTCTTTCTATACTCAAAAAACCAACCTACCTAATTTAATAATTTATGTAATCCCACAATATTAAATTCTAAATATTTAATATCCAATAGTAACTATAAAGTCAAAGTTAAAATACACCTAGATTACAATAATATTAATCTCACACCATATTACTATGTATCTTAGTATATTTAATAATTTTTAAAAAAACTTAAATAGTAAAAATTTTTAGAAAATTCTCTAAATAAAATAAGAATAGTCTAAAGTAAAAACAATAAAATACTTCTTAAATTAAATTCCAAAGAGAATTTCATAAAATTTATAACATCTCAAAGTATAAAAACTTTAGATATTATCCCATTTATTATAAGTTTATTATAACTATTCTAAGTTAAGGAAGCATATGAAAAGAAATAAAAATACATCTATACACAATAAAAACTAAAAAAATAATAAAAATTCATTAATACCACCACAATAAGTAATAGAAAAATTAATTCTAAAAATTAATGAATAACAATATAGAATAATAATTAAAGTAAAATTTATAAAAATAAATCAAAGTGGATTAAAAAGCACAGAACAAAGCATATTAAAAATAAAGCCCAAAATGAGGTTTTTAAAAATTTAAAATAGATGCATTTAATAATGAGAAAAAACATTATTATAACTATAGAAAATCAAGTACAATTTAATTAAAATAAGACTTAATTAAATAAAATACATTTGAATTTTTATAAAAAATATGAAAAAAAATAACTAGGGAGTGAAAATTTGACACAATTAACCGAAGCAAGAAGTGGAAATATAACTGAAGAAATGAAGCATGTCGCTGAAATTGAAGGAGTTACTGAAGAATTTATAAGAGATTCTGTAGCAAAAGGAACTATTGTAATTCCAAACAATGTAAATAGAGATATTGAGGCATGCGGTATTGGTGCAGGACTTAGAACCAAAGTTAATGCAACAATAGGAACTTCTACAGATATTGTAAACTTCGATGAAGAAGAGTTAAAAGCTCAAATCGCAATTGATAATGGTGCAGATTGTTTAATGGAATTAAGTATTGGTGGAGACCTTGATGAAATCAGAAGAAGAATTTTAGGAATGTCCCCATTACCTGTTGGAAGTGTACCTATATACCAAGCAGCTATTGAAACAATCCGTGAAAAAGGGTCTGCAATATACATGGATGAAGACATAATGTTTAAAACCATCGAAAAACAAGCAAAAGACGGTGTTGACTTCATGGCAATCCATTGTAGTGTAAACATTGAATGTTTAGCACGTCTTAAAAGACAAGGAAGAAAAGCAGGTTTAGTCTCTCGTGGAGGAGCGTTCATATCCTCATGGATTATTGAAAATGAGATGGAAAACCCATTATACAAAAATTATGATTACATTTTAGAAATTGCAAAAGAACACGATGTAGTAATGTCACTTGCAAATGCAATGAGAGCAGGAGCTATTGCAGATTCTACTGATAGAGCACAAGTGCAAGAATTAATCATTTTAGGAGAATTAGTAGATAGAGCAAGAGAAGCAGGTGTTCAAACTATGATTGAAGGACCAGGACATATCCCAATTAATGAAATTCCTGCTAATGTAGCTATTCAGAAAAAATTATGTTCTCAAGCACCATTCTATATGTTAGGACCTATTGTATGTGATATTGCACCAGGTTATGATCATATCGTATCATCTATTGGAGCAGCAGCTTCTGCAAAAGCAGGTGCTGACTTTATTTGTTATGTAACTCCAGCTGAACATTTAGCATTACCATCACCACAAGATGTAAAAGATGGAGTAATTGCAACTAGAATTGGAGCATATGCAGGAGACATGGCTAAAGGAGTTCATAATGGAGAAAAAGATTTACTTATGGCAAATGCAAGAAAAGCACTCGATTGGGAAGAACAATATAGCTTAGCTATTTGTCCAGCTGATGCAAGAGCAAAAAGAGAAAACAGACCTCCTGAAGACTCTGATGCATGTACCATGTGTGGTAACTTCTGTGCAGTAAAAATTGTGAACGAATGGTTAGATAAAGCTGACCCAGAATTCTTCAACAAAGTATAAAAATAATAATAGTTATTGCTTATAAAGCAATAGCTATTTCCATTATTTATTTTCTTATTTTAAGATTATTTTAATCATAAAATTATAAAAAAAACTTCTTTTAAAAAAAAAACCTAAAAAATAGCATTTCAATAAATAATAAATATTAATTTAGAATAATATATATCGAATATATTATTCAATAGTGTATGATTTGTGTATTACATCAAAATTAAGAGTGTTTTAATTGATTTGTGTTGATAACTTAATTTTGATGATGTTTTGTTGTGTTAATGTTAAGAATTAAATATCAAAATATTCTAAGAAATTATTTAATACAGAATTTAATTATATCAAATACAACCACCTCGAAAATTTAAAGATACAAAGTATTATTGAAGAGATACAAATTAATTTTAAATGATTCAATGACAGATTTTATTTTATTTCAACAAATACTTAAATTTAGGAATACCTAAATATCTTTAATTATAGTTAGTTTTTTATAATATATAAATATTTAGGTTAACCTAAAAAATAAGAGAAGTATTGAATTAAAAAAAATAATAAACCAAAAAGATAAAAAGAGCAAAAAGATAAAAAAATGAAAAAATGAAAAATAACAAGATAAATAATAAAAAAGATTATAGAATAATCAAAGATATAAAAAACAATATTACTCAATAGCAAATCTATTTTTCTTTTTATCTTCAACCAAAAGTTTTTGAATAAATTCTAATCTTTCAATAATCTCATATTCATCTAACATACTATCAATATATACTAAAGAAAGAGTTTCATCTTCAACCTCTTCATAAATATATTCATCAGTTTGACAGTATTCATTAGATTCAATATCCTTTTTATCAAAATAAGCAGTATGAGAACCCATAAAGAATACATTATCAGATATAACTTGACCATTAGCATAATAAGAATTAGATTTAACAGTCACATGAGGCAAAACATTAGTATTATTATAAACAATAGAACCAGAACCTAACTTAACTCCTCGAGAAAGATAAGATAAATGTCCTAACCAAACATGATCCCCAATAATTACACCACTAGGCAAATTAATTCTCTTTTTATTTGATCCACTAAATACAGGAAAACCATCAGAAGTTCTAATATCTACATTAGGTCCAATAACACAATCATCACCAATAATCACATTCTGAGATTCTTGAACATTGATTCTTAATGTTGCACTAATGTTATTATCTTTTCCAATAAATACAGTACTATCATTAAATACAAAAATTTGAGTCTTGTACTTATATTTAGAACTTGAAAGATAAATAATAGAATTATTTCCATTAAACTGAATTTTAGAATTAGTTAAATTGACACCATCTTCACAAAATAGAATATTATTTGAACCATTAAACAATACAATACTATTATTAAATTGTGGTTCACCCATAATTTTATTATTTTCTAAGTACTTTATATCCTGATTACTATGAACAGATTCCACCATAACATTACTCCAATATACTGTTAAGCCTATCCCATATAAAAATCATACTAATATAAATTATAAAATTTAAATAACAATATTTTAAATATTTAATATAAAAAATT
>JAKSUF010000160.1 GCA_024409145.1 archaeon
TAGAATGATTGGGAGTCTCTATTAAATTAAGAAGTTGTGGGTGATAAATTGAGATATTTAAAAAGAAGTTTAATCTTAGTATTTATATTGCTAATAATAAGTATTGGTTCTGTAAGTGCTAATGATGAAAATATTTTGTCTGATAGTTCCAATATCTCAGATTGTGGTTCAATGGAGGTAGATAATTCTGATTCTACTTATTCTAAGATATCTGGTTCTAATAGTTTAGCTGATTTGTCTTCTAGTGCTGTTTCTAATGGTGCTTCAAGTGTTTCTAATGATTCTGCATATTATAAATCTAATGATGGGTCTATTTCTGTTTCAGATATGGTTTCTGATGTTTCTTCTAATTCTATAGAAAACTCTAATTCAGATAAAACAGATTCATTAAAAAATATATATTCTAGTGGAAAAGTAATTAGTATAACTCCTGATAATTATAAGGAGTATTTCTCTGAAGAAGGATATGTAAATACATCTAAAGTTTCTCCTTATGATACTTTAGATTTTTCTGGAAGGTTTAATTTTCCAAATGGGGTGAATGATGATTTATTAGATATTTCATTTATATTCACTATTCCAGTTATAGTTACAAGTATTAATCATGATGCTTATTTTAAAGATTCTACTATTCAGTTTGATCATGTCAATGCATCTTTAAATGCTCCTTCTGTTGTTTCTAATCTAAATATTAATAATACTTTATGTTCTGGTCTTAATGGTGTTCTTTGCACATTTTCTCAGCATGTTCTAATTATGAATAACACTATCTTTACTGAAAGTTCAAGTGGTAATCCAGTTAGGTTAGGTTTTTCTAATTATATTAATGTAACAAATAATGCTCTTAAAACTTATTATGTCTCTACAGGTACTTCATTTAATCAATCTTGGACTCATTCTTGTATTTTATTAGCTGAATCTCATCATAATTATATTGGAAGTAATGTTGTTGAAGTAAAAGAGTCTAATCCTATCTATTTATCTGCATATGGTGTTGGACCTTCAAATTATAATATTATATTTAATAATACTATTAGTAGTTATTCTGTAAGTAATGTAACTGGTTTATCAAACCCTTCTTCCTGGACTTATGGTATTCAAATGATGGGTAATCATAACCAAGCTATTAATAACACGATTCATAATGTTTTTAGGGGAATTTCTTGTGGGGATGATGCAGTTAATAACACTATTGTAGGAAATATTATTTTTAATATTACTGGTGGTTATTATGAAGGGAATGATGGTACTGAAGGTGGGGAGTATGGTATTTTGGGTGTTCCAAATTCTTTAATTGCTAATAATACTATTTATGGATCTTCTTTAACTGGGGGTGCTATTGCAGTAAGTTCTGGATCTACAGTTTATGGTAATATTATTTCTGTTGGTAGGTCTGATAAAGGTATAGTAATGTCTCAAGTTTCAAATAATACTAATATTTATGAAAATATAATAAATACTAATTCTGGAACTGGATTGTATGCTTTAACTTATATGTCTAATGTTACTATTAATAATAATGTAATAAATTCTAATAATGGTACTGGAATTCATATTAAAAGAGCATCTAAGGATAAATTACCTTCTAATATTCTTATTAGTAATAATTATATTCAAACTGGAGGAACATTTATTAATCTAACTGATGCTGGTTCAAATAATATTTCTTGTATAAATAACACTCTTCAAAAAGTTATATTTATTGATAAAAATAATTTCTTTAATTATTTTGATAATAATGCTACCTTAATAAATCGGTCTGAACTTTCTGGAGCTTATATTATCTTTGAAGGGGAATTTGATGATTTGGGTATTAGTCAAATAACTATTAATCAAGCTGTAAAAATATTTGGAAATAATTCTATTATGAGAAATATTCAATTAAATATTGTTTCTGATGATGTTACTATAGAAAATGTTCATATGGTTATGGAAAAGAATAAACCAGCAATTTATTTAAATAATGTTAATAATTTTAAAATAATTAACTCTAATTTAATAGGTTTAAATAATTTAGCTGATTTGAATAACTCTATAAATTTAGATGATGAATATGTTGAAGATTATGTTAAAAATGTAAATTCTATGATTTTTGTTGATAAATCTATAGCTTATATTTATTCTAATAATATTAGTACTAATGGTTCTTTAGCTATTTATGTTAATTCTGGAAGTAATGTTATTGTAAGTAATAATATAATAAATACAAGTAATTTTAATTACACTATAGATTTAACTGATAGTGGAAGTGAAACTTTAAAGAATAATGTTTCTAATAATTTATTAATTTCCGAGAATAGTTTAGGGACTTCTACTGTATTATTCAATGGAAGTGCTGATAATAATATATTATTGGATAATGATTGTATTTCCACTAATTTAGTAATGCTTAATTCTTCTGTATTTGTAAATACTAATCCTATAGTTAAGATTAAAATAGTTGATTTGCAAAATAATCCTCTTAGTAATTTAATTATAAAAATTATTGTTAAAGAATCTGATGGTAATTTATTAAATTATTCTGTTATGTCTGATTCTAAAGGTATTGCTTCATTGGATTTGGATTTAACTGTTGGTAATTATAGTATTTATGCTTTATTTGAGGGTAATTCTATTTATAATTCTTCAGATCTTAGTAGTAATTTAGAAGTAAGATATATGGATACTTCTATTAATATGTCTGCTCCAAATTATTATTATAGTGAAAATGTTATTGTAACTGTATATCTTAAAGGAGATAATGGAGCTGTTGATTTAAATGATAAATCTATTATTTTAGATGTGAATGGAAGGAAATATTATTCTAAGACTGTAAATGGTGTAGCTAAATTTGAATTAGGTAGTCTTCCTATAGGTAATTATATTGTTAAAGCTACTTTTGAGGCTGATGAAAATTGTACTGGGGCTGAGTTAAGTTCTTCATTTAAAGTTAATATAATGCCTACTTCTCTTGATGCAAATAATGTTACCGTAATGTATAATAATGGTTCAAATTTAATTATTTACTTAAAAGATATTAATGGTAAAGCTATTGCTTCTAAATCAGTTTCAATAACTATAAATGGTAAAACTTATACTAAAATGACTAATGGTGACGGTAAAGTTTCTATATCTCTTAATACTCTTGTTCCTAAAACTTATACTACTAATATTAGCTTCTCTGGAGATAGTTATTATTCTAGTGTAAAGAAAACAGTTTATGTTAAAGTTAAAACAAGATCTACAAAAATAGTAGCAAGTAATCTTGTTAAATATTATGGGGACAGTAAAAATATAGTTGTTTATTTAAAAGATTCTAATAATGTAGCTATATCTAGTAAAACTGTTTCAATTAAAATAAATGGTAAAACTTATAAGAAAACTACTGATAAAAATGGAAAAGTTTCTTTATCAATCTCTAGTCTTCCTAAAAAGTCATATAAAACAGTAATTAAGTTTTCAGCTACTTATTATGGAAGTTCAAGTAAAACTATTACTGTTAATGTTGTTAAACCTAAGATTAAAGCAGTAAGTACTTCTATTAAAAAGGGTAAACAACTTAGTGTTGTATTTAAAGATTATAAAGGTAAAATCTTAACCTATAAAAAAGTTTACTTTAAATTTAAAGGTAAAACATATACTTTAACTACTAATGGTAAGGGAATTTCAACTTTAACTTGTAATATTAAAAAAGGATTATATTCTATTGTTGCAGGATTCAAATCAACTGCAAGCTATGGAAAAACTACTGCTACTATTAAATTTAAAGTTTATTAAGTAGTGTAGTAATAAGTAATTCTTACTTTTTAATTTTCTTTTAATTTCTTTTTTTAATCTTTTTTTTTAATCTTTTTTCATGTTTTAGTGTTTTCAATTATTTTTTTTATTTTTAGGATTCTATCATTTTATTTTTTTATTAATATTCATCTTTGTATTGTGAATATAAAATAATAATTATTTTTTGGTAGGTGAATATGATATGATATTTCCTATTTTCTTAATTTATTTATATTATAAAAAATAAATATTTTAATGTAATTTAATGGCAAGCCGAAGACAGCTACTGGTTTTGAACTAGGGAAACTCCGCACATCATAATAGACTGTAATGTTGAAAAACATATGCTGAGAAGTATGACTCTGGAGCAGAAACGACACGTCTTTTAATGGATGACAATGATGTTTAACTGATGGACATTAAAAGGATCGGTGAAACGGCCAATCTACAGGATGCAAGAACAAAATATGCCAATAATCTCTATAGTAGGCAAAAGTAGTTCGCTAAGATGAATGCTGTATAAAACAGAATGTGGGTTACTCTTGGCAGGTCATTAATTTACTTAATTTACTTAATTTAATTCTTTATTTTACTTATTTTACTTATTTTACTTATTTTTAATTTAATTATTATTTAATTTAGAAACTATTTTTTAAAGTTAATTTTATATTTTATT
>JAKSUF010000161.1 GCA_024409145.1 archaeon
TTTATATTAAAATAATAGATTAAAATAAGTTTTTTAAAGCTTAAGGAAAAAATAAGCTATATGTTAAAAATTAAGATAATTTAATCAAAAAACATATCAAAATCTAAAGCAAATAAAAAAAACAAGCAAATTAAAAAAATCAGAAAAAATAATAAAAAACAACCAAACTAAAAAAAGTAAATCAAAATGTAATACTTATTATAAAAAAAGTAATATTTAAATAAAATAGCCTACAAAATTTAAGATACAAAGACACATAATAAAGAAAAAATACATATGAGGTAATAAAATGTCTTTAAATAAATTAGACATGATTAAAGCGCATAAAACAAAAAATATAAGATCTAATAAAAATCTTAATTTAAATAACATTAAACAGGAAATAAAATCATTAAAAGATAATCAAAGTGGACAAGGAGCTGCAGAATACATCTTACTCTTTGGAGGAGTAATTGTTATTGCAATAGCTGCAATATTAATTTATAGTTCTTATTTTGGGAATAAAACATCCGATTTAAATGCTAGCCAAGATATTAATACGATTAGAGAAAATCTTACTACAAGAATATAATCAATTAATTAAAAACAAAAATGCTCAAACCAGTGTTGAGATAATTTTATTAATAGGAGCTATTTTAACAATTAGCTTAATAACCGGAAGTTATATTCTTAGAATTAGTAACCAAATAAACTCAGGTTTTAGTGAAGTTATAGAAAAAGGAAGAGATTCCTTAATCAATAAATTATAATTAAAAAAAAGTAAAAAAAGAATTAGCTATATTACCTCCAATAAAGCTAATTTATAATTTATACTAAATAATATTAGAAAACTCAAAAAACTAATAGATTAATAATGCAAATAAAATAATAAAAATAATTAACTAATAAGAAAAATTAAATAACAAAATTAAGTTAATCAATTAATTGACCTTTACGATTAATTTCACCTTTACGGATACGAGTTGAAGAAATAGGAACTCCATCATTAGCCAATACAAAACTAATAACAACAATATCCAAAGGATTCATTCCTTTAGAAACTCTTATTTCATTGATTTTAATAGCATTAGGTTCAGTTTCTTCACTAACAACTATCGCATCATAATTTTCATCATTAATTGTAGGCCCATAAGGATCATCAAGACGAGAAATATGATAATTATTATGTTTTGTTTTTAAAAACTCATTTAAATTAGCCATACGATTATCACAAGAATCAACATCACCTTTTTTACTAGCAAAAACATTTGATGTAACACCAATTTCAACACTTTCACCAATTTCAAAAGCCTTGCTAATTAATTTCCTATGACCATAATGAAACTTATCAAAAGTTCCACCTACTGCAACACGTTTATATTTCCCCATAATAACCCTTTTATAAAATTTATAAATAAAATATTAAATTAATAAAAAATTAAAAATTAGAAATAATAAATTTTTAACTATATTAGAGTTTAATTTTAAATTATTTATAGTTAAGTAAATTAATATTCTAAATCTCTTAATATATCCATTGCTTTTTCAATATTTTCATAAGAATTTGCATAAGACATTCTTACATGTTCTTCCCCAAGACTACCAAATGCAGAACCTGGAACAGAAATTACCCCCGCTTCAGCAGCTTTTTGAACAAATTCTTGAGGTCTTTCAACTTTAGGGAATGCATAAAATGCACCATCACAATCAGTACATTCATAACCCATATCATTTAAACTACTTACAATCAAATTACGACGTCTTGCAAATTCATTAACCATATCATTAACAGCATTTTGAGGACCAGTAAGTGCCGCATAAGCTGCTTTTTGTGAAATAGAACTTGCACAAGCAATACAATATTGGTGGATTTTAAGAAGTTCCTCAGTTATAGCTTCATTACCAGCCATATACGCAATTCTAAGACCAGTCATAGCATAAGTTTTTGAAAAACCATTAATAGTAATTACATTATCACTATATTCTGCAGGAGAATAATGTTTTTTATCATAAATAATTTTCTCATAAATTTCATCAGAAATAATCATAAAATCATGATCAGTAGCTAAATCAGCAATTCCTTTAATATCTTCTTTATCCATAACTGCACCAGTAGGATTGGAAGGAGAATTAAGTATTAAAGCTTTAGTATTATTATCAATTAAATTTTGAACATCTTCTACTTTTAATTTAAATCCATTCTCCATTTTAGCAGGAACTTCAATAGGATTTGCTTCAGATAAATTAACACAAGCAACATAAGATAAAAACCCAGGATTTGGAATTAAAACATTATCTCCTTTATCAAATAAAGCTTGTGCACAAGCATACAATGCCTCACTTGCACCTGCAGTAACAATAACATTATCTGCAACCGTTTTAATATTATTATCTTTATCGAATTTATCAACAATAGCTTCTCTAAGTTCAATGTCTCCTTTATTTGAAGTATAATGAGTTTCACCATCATCAACAGCTTGTTTAATAGCTATTTTAACATTTTCAGGAACATCGAAATCAGGCTCCCCAATACCTAAATTTATAGCATTTTCATTAGTAACTTCAAACATTTTTCTAATTTGGGACAATTCAATTGATTTTACTCTATTAGATGGATTTACCATAATTACACCTTTACATACATCAAATATTTATTAATATAAAAAAGATTGATTACTGATTAAAATATAAATTAAAACTAAATAATAATTTTCATATAAAAGACTAATTTAAAATATATTAACCATTCATTATATAATTTTATAAAAATAATACTCAGAATAACATAATAACTATTAACAAGCCCCACAATTATAACATGGGCCAGATTTACACCAAGGAGTTTGTTGTTTATTTGTTATTTTTTCATATTCTTCTAATAAAAATTCTTTACTCACACTAACATTAATTTTATCCCACGGTAATGATTCACCAATATCATAATTAGGAACTTTTTCTTTCCATTCTTTTAAAGAAACTTTCCTATATAATGAATCTTCTAATAATTTACCAACATCTTTATCTCCACAAGATAATACATATTGAATTAAACCCATTTTTGCACTATCAAATTTAATATTAATATTTTTTAAATCTTTTTTAAGATATTTAATTTTTGATTTAATAGACTTAATATCATATGTTTCCCATTGAAGTGGAGTATGAGGTTTTGGAATTACTGGATTAACACTAAATTTAATTGAAACTTTGGCATTTTTACTTGAAGTTTTAGAATTAGAATCAATATTATACTTCATAGAATCAATTTTTTTAATGAACCTAGATAACTCTTTAATATCTTCATCATCTTCAGTAGGTAAACCTACTAAAAAATACAATTTTAAGTTCAAACCTAAAGAAACAGCATCTTCAATAACATTGAAAATAATTTCATCAGAAATATCTTTATTGATAGCTAATCTGAGCTTATTAATAGACTCTGGAGCTATTGTTAAAGTTTTTAAGCCACTTTTTTTAAGAGAAACTAATGTCTCATGAGTAATAGATTCAATCCTCATTGAAGGTGTTGAAATTTGAAAACCATTTTCTTCAAAAGAAGAAATTAAACCACCAATATCAGAATAATCAGCAACAGCTGCACCAATTAATGAAACCTTATTTAACCCAGTTTTTTCACGAGCAGTTTTAGCTATATTTAATAATTCAGATGCATTAGTTTCTCTCAATGGTCTGTACAAATAACTAGACATACAAAATCGACAACCCCTAGTACATCCTCTTGAAACATTTAATAAAATAGAATTAGAAAAAACAGGTAACAACTCCTCATCATCAGTTTCAGTAATAATCGGGTAATGAACAGGATAAGCACTAACCATATCATCTAAGATAGCCATTTGAACTTCATTATCCAACTTAGAAACATATACACCATCAATATTAGCAAATTTATCTAAATTAGATTTTATACTCAAATTTGAATCATTTAACTCAGAGTATAAATTTAAGAAATTATTTAAAACAACTTCACCCTCACCTACAATAAAAATATCAACATAATCAGATAAAGGTAACGGATTTGAAGAAGCACAAGGACCACCAGCAATAATCAAAGGATCATTATCTCCACGGTCTTCTCTTTTTAGAGGAATTTGTGCTGAATGTAATAATTCTAAAACATTAAAATAATCTTGTTCATATTGAAGAGAAAAAGAGATTATATCAAAGTCTTTTAAAGGACTATTAGTTTCAAGACTTCTAACACTTGGATAAATAATTCTTTCAGCAAAAGAGTCTTCACGATCATTGATTAGGTTATATAAAATTTGATATCCTAAAGAACTCATAGCAGTTCTATAAATATTAGGGTATGCTAAAGCAAATCTAATATCCACTTTAATAGGATTTTTATTAATAACATTTTTTTCAAAGAACATTTTATCCAACTTCAACAATTTATCTATTTAAATTAGTACATAAATCAATATTA
>JAKSUF010000162.1 GCA_024409145.1 archaeon
CGTAAGGTCTTTGTTGTTATGCACAGCCAGGTTGAGACAGCTGTCCAGGCTGAGCGTCACATGCTGCGCCATTGCCCCTGCTGCCATCATCAGCATGCTGGCCGTGCATAGTTTCTTAAAAATATAAAAAAGTGATTTCTAATAAGAAATATAGAATAATATCAATAAAAACAAAAAAGTAAATTTTAATAAACAAACAATATAATTAATTTTAAAATAAAAAAATGAATTTAAGATGAAAAATCATCCTAAATAATTATTCTTCAAGAAATTGATCAGAAATATTATCAACAATTTCTAAGAATTTTTTAGTAACTTCAGATTGAGCATAGCTATTTACAATAGTACTATCTTCATTTGCAGAAGCTGGAACTTCTTGAGTTAAAGGTAAATCACCAAGATATAAAATTCCCATCTCATTTGCAAATTGCTCACCATTACTTTCACCGAAAATAGCTTCTTTTTCTCCACAATGTGGACAGACATAATATGCCATATTTTCAACAAGACCAATATTATCAATATTAAGCATGTTCACCATACCAACACATTTTAAAACATCTTCTTGTGATAAACTATTTGGTGTAGTTACCATAACAACAGCATCAACATCAGGTAAGGTTTGTAATACTGTTAATGGTTCATCTCCAGTTCCAGGTGGGTTATCAATAATTAAAACATCAAGACTACCCCATGCAGTATCAGACATAAATTGTTTTATAGCTCCAGATTTTTGAGGCCCTCTCCAAATAATTGGAGTATCATTTGCTTCAATGAGAAATGCCATTGACATTACTTTAAGTCCATTATTAGTTAATACAGGAGTCATTTCTCCATTATTAATTATAACTTCTTTTCCTTCAACACCAAGCATTTTTGGAATATTTGGTCCATGAATATCTGCATCAAGAATTCCTGTAACGAATCCTTTCTTTTGGAAAGCTTCTGCTAAGTTAGCAGCTACAGTTGATTTTCCAACTCCACCTTTTCCACTCATAACAGCAATTTTATATTTAACATCACCCATATGTTGTACTAAACGCATTTCTTGGGCGATTCTTGCTTTTTGCTGTTCTGGAGTCATTTGTCCATGCCCATGATGTCCATGCCCATGTCCATGTTCTGCCATATTTATCACCTTTTAATTATATAATTCTATTTAAGTTAGTTTTTAATATACTAACTAAATATAGTTTTACTTATAAATTTTTTATAAAATTTAATTATAGTAGTTTATACTAATTTTTAGTTATCATACTAAATTTAAATATACATAATTTATGTTAAAATTATAAAGTATTTAACTACATTTTAATATATGAATTTTAGGTTTATTATTGTTTTCTATAGATATCTTATTTAAATACATAATTTATATAAATATTAATAATAAGTCAATCTAATAATGATTAAATTATAATCAACACAAATGAAAGGAGATTATTAATGATTATTTCAAAAAATTTAAAAATTGATACCAAAGATAATTTTCAAATAATTGATATTACAAAAGAAATTAATAATTTATTAAATAATTTAGATATAAGTAATGGAATATTAAACATATTTTCCAAACACTCCACTACAGCAATTGTGATTAATGAAAATGAATCTGGACTTTTAAATGATTTTAAAAAAAGTATAGGAAATTTAATTCCAGAACATGATAATTATAAACATGATTTAATAGACAATAATGCTGCAGCTCATTTAAAATCTTTTTTATTAAGTTCCTCTGAAACTATTCCAATTAACAATAATAAACTAGATTTAGGAACATGGCAATCAATATTCTTTATTGAGCTAGATGGACCTAGAAAAAATAGAAATATAAAAGTAACTGTTATTGGAGAATAACCCAAGTATATAAAAATAGTGATTAAAGTTTTAAATCTTAAAATAAAAATAGATAATTTTTAAATCTTAAAATAAAAATACATTAAACTAAAAATATAGTAATTTGGACTTATTAAAGTCCAAATAAAAAAATAATTAAATATTAAACAGAACCATAAAATTATAGATTATTAAGTATTAATTCCAAAAAATCCAAGTAATGGTTTTAATATTTGATCTATAATTGAGTCTCCATTTTCACCAATAATATTAGAAAATTCATCTTTATATTTATTTGCAATATCTTGAACATCATGAACATCTTGTATTGCACTTGCAAGATTATTTACATCTGAACTAGATAAATGAATATTATTATTTTCACTAATATTTTCAATAATATCAGAGATTTGATTAGAATCAGTGATATTTTTATCTTGAACTTCTTCTTTTACATAATCAACAATTTCAGATAAAGTATCTGGATTTACATTTGAATTTTCTACAATTTGAGATTCAGTATAAATCTCATTATTAGCTGCTTCTTTTACTTCATCAGGAATTGTTGTATTAGTTGCATCCTCATAACAATTCATAACACCAGTAAGAGCAGATTCACCAGTAGCAGTTACTGGACTTGTTACTACAACATGACCTTTAGTGATTCCTGCAGATTCTAATGCAGATTTATACATATCTTGATTAATAGTTGTAATTTTAGAAATATCTACATCAACAGTTAAATCTTCAGGATTGGATAAATCAACTAATGCAGATGAAAAAATTTGACTTGAATCATAAGTTTTCTGTGTTATGCTTGAAGAAATTTTATTTACTTCATTTGCAGTGATAATTTTCACCATTGCTTGATTAAAATTATTTACATGATTTGCGAAATAAGTATCAACAATATTTTTATAATCATTATTGAGATAACAAGTTTCACCATAAGTAATCACAACTTGATTATCTGTTGCAGAAACAGTGGGAATAACCATACCAATTGTGATTAAAGCTAATAAAAGTATACTAATTGAGAATTTACGCATTTTATCACCTCATTTAAATTATGGTAAAATAATGATTTTACATTTTTAATATAACTTGAATGATTTATATACTTATCTATTTTTATCTATTTTTAATTATCCATATCTTTATATAAACAATCTTGAGGACATTCATCATAAGTCCTACCAGGACAACTTTTTTTATAATTATTACATTTAATGCAACATCCCATACATTTTTTCATAGCCTTCACTCCAGTTTCCATTATATAATTTTAGTTTATTTAATTAAATATATAGAAAAAGAGAAAGAGCATTTGAATATTAATAATTATAAATTAATTAAAAAAGAAAAGATAAAAAGCACTAATTTCCATTATAAAAATAAAAAAATAAAAAAAACATTAATCTTTATATTAAACAATAAAAATAAAAAAAATAAAAAAAATAAATTACTATTCTAAACTTATCTTATAAAATTGGTGAAAATTTTTTCATCAGTTTTTGGAAGATCATTATTTTCTATTGATTTAAGTAACCATGCCATATTATCAGCTAAGGTTCTCATAGTATGAAGACCTTCTAAATCTTGTTTAACTTCTTCAGGAGTATTTCCATGAACAGAGTTCCAATAAGAAGAAGAAACAACAGGCATATTAGAAATAGTGAAATATTTATTTAATCTATCAAAAGTAGCACTGGAACCACCACGACGACAACTTGCAATTGATGCACCAGGTTTATAAACAAAATTACTTCCCGCAGCATAGAATGCTCTATCAAGAACAGCACATAAAGCACCATTTGGACCTGCATAATAAACTGGAGATCCAATTATTACTCCATCACATTCTTTTGCTTTTTCAACAAGTTCATTACACACATCATCATCAAAGAAACATTTACCTAAACCAGATTTACATTTTGAACATGCAACACAACCTCTAACTGGTTTATTACCAATCCAAAATATTTCACTATCAACATCATGAGTAGCTAATCTTTCTTTAATTTCAGTTAATGCAGTAAAAGTACAACCTTCTTTATGTGGAGAACCATTAATAAGTAAAACTTTCATTATTACACCTCAATAAATATATAAAATTATTTTAAACATTCACAAACTTTTTCACCAGCAAAAAGACAAACTTCGATACAGGGAGATTTATCTTCACCAGATTTAGATATTACACCACAAGTAGTAGAACCATATTCTTCTTTAAAAGAATTGAAAACTTCTTTAGAACAATTGAATATTTGGTCTTCATCAGCTCCTAAAAAGCCTAAAGCTAAGATAGCGCCAGTTACTGCACCACAAGTACCTTCATCAAAAGTTCCTCCAATTCCACCACCAAATCCTTTTGTTAAAGTAGCTAATTCTTTAGTAGGAAGTCCGGCTACTTCACAAATACCTAGTAGAGTAGATTGTGCACAATTATATTCTTTACGATAATCTTCAATTTTCTCTTTAACTAACTTACAGTCTAAATCCATAATATCACCATACAGTATAAAAATTTACAACATATATGATTAATTTATCATTTATTAAAAAAATTATATAAAAATTACG
>JAKSUF010000163.1 GCA_024409145.1 archaeon
TTTAAATCTATATTATAAAAATATGTTTAATTTTTATAAACTATATTTTATTATTTTTTATTGATTTATTGAATATATTTATATTAAATTAACTAATAAGGATGATATTATGGATTTAACAATGATTTTAACATTTGTTGCTGCTATTCTTGTATTAATCGGATTTATTTATAGTATTTTTCATTTATTTGAAAAATCAAAACCAAGTGTTGAATATATAGTTTTATTAGCTATTTTAATAGCTATTGCGGTTGTTGGTAGGTTAATTGGTATGAGTTTACCTTCTATTCAACTAGCATCATTTATTATTATTGTAGTTGGTATTGTATATGGTGGAGAGACTGGATTCTTGGTGGGTATGTTTACCGCAGTTGTTTCTGACTTGTTTATGGGTATTGGATACTGGACCTTTTTCCAAATGCTTGCATGGGGATTAATGGGTTATTCTGCTGGTTTATTCTCATCTAAACTTGAAAATATTGGAATCCGTGTAGTGTTTGGTTTCTTATGGGGATACTTATATGGTTGGATTACCGACTTTTGTATGATTCCATATATGAGTTCTGTGGATCTTAATGGTTTCATTGCACTTTATGCAGCTGGAATTCCTGTAGATACTATTCACGGTTTAGTAAATGCGGTTTTATTAGCTGTTGCATTCACTTGGATTAGAAAAATATTCTTAAGAAATAAAGTTAAATATTTACCTGACAAGGAAACTGCTGTTGAGGAAAATTAATTTAACTTAATTTTTTATTTTTTTAGTTTATTTTTTTTAGTTTATTTTTTTATTTCTCAATTTTTAACATATTCTTAGAAAAAAATATAAAAGTTTATTTATACTTACTAATAAAACTATTAATAATTTACTAATAATTTTTATAAATTTTTATTTAGTTTGTTATGTATGGATAATATTTTTAAAAATTATTAATTATGTTTTGGAGGAGTTTAATGTTAACTGAGTTAATAGTAGAAGATTTAATGACTAAAGAAGTTCTTACAGTTAATCCTGATGAGAACACTGTATTTGCTTTTGAGACTTTAATGAAAAATAAAATTAGTGCAATGCCTGTTATGGATGATGATAAATTAGTTGGTATTGTTACTGATACTGATTTGGGTCATAATTTAATTTTAGATAAATATGAATTTGGTACTAAAGTCAAAGATGCAATGGTTAAAGAAGTAATTTGTGTATCTTCTAAAGATACAATTGCTGAAGCTATTAAATCTATGTTTGAAAATGCTCCTGATAATGAAATTATTAATCAATTACCTGTTGTTGATGATGGAAAACTTGTAGGGATTTTATCTGATGGAGATATTATTAGAGCAATCAAAGAGGAATTGTAGTTTTGGATTAAATCAGTAATGATCTACTTTTGAAACTCTTTCATTTCTTTTTATTTTGTTCTTTTATATTTTATATTTTAATAGATGCTCTTTTTATCTTTAGTATTTTTTATATTTTGTTTTTTATTTTAGAGTTTTATTCATAATTTTATTCTTATTTTATTAATAAGTCTATTACTTATTTTATCAATAAATCATAATTTTATTATAATCTTATTTTAGCTACTTTTTTCAATTTATTTTATCAAATTTTGTATTTTTCCTTAATTTTTTATTAATATTTTTTTAATATATAGAAAAAATTTATATAATATTAAAAACATAATTTTATTTGGCTAGACTGGAGGGTTAGGAGTCCTTTGTAAGCACAAATCTCCTTTGGTGCAGTCGAAATTTAGGAGGCGGCATTTGGATTTAATGACGGCCTAAAAAATTGATATAGAAACTTCGTCCTGCAGGATCAATGGTGACAAAGGTCTTACTGGAGGGTAATTCTTAATTGTCTTTGTTTTGGGAACGTGTCAGGCCTGGAAAGGAGCAGCTCTACTGATTACAGCTGATGCTTGTAGAACCGCGAGGTGGAGTTAGTTTTTTAGATAACTGTTGTTATTGAATTTTGTCCACTCCTTTATGTGCCATTTGATAGTTTTTAAATAATTATATTTTAATTTAAATCTTTCATTTTTTGATGAGTTAATTTTAAATTATCTTTTTTTTGGTAAATTTTATTTTAAATTTAACTAAAATATGGTATTTTTTATCATTAAAAAGAAAAGATTTATATATGTATTTAAATATAGTATTAATGTTGTCTATTAACTATATTGTTTTTAGAACTTTTTTTCATTTGTATGTCGGGATGGCCCAGCCTGGTACGGCGTCGGACTGCTAATCCGATGGTCATTCGACCACCCGGGTTCAAATCCCGGTCCCGGCGTTTTTTATTTTAATTCTATTTTTTTTTATTTTAAATGTAATTACTTATTTTTATTTGGATTTTTATTTATAAATTAAAAGTTAATTAATTTAAACTTTTCAATCTAAATTATCAACTTTTAATCTATGTTGTGTATTTATTTTTGTAACTCTATGTTTTATTATCTATTCATTTAAAATGGTAATGAAGAGTATTTTCCTTTTAATTGGTAATTATAATTATTCCAATTTTTCACAACTCCTAAAGAATTCCTATAACTTGTAGGATCTGCTACAACCCAAATATCACCTATTAATAATTGTGTCCAAACATGTCCACATACAAGTCCTGATGTGAATTTGCAAGAAGAGCTATGGACATATCTTGCAGGAATTCCTGCCGCTCTTGAAAGAGCTACTAATAAATGACTTTGGTCAACACAATTTCCTAATTTTTTAGTTAAAGTTTTAATTGCACCATGTAAAGTATTATTGTAGTTTTTATAGTAAATATTATCTCTAACATATTCAAAAATAGTTTTAGCTTTGATATAAGTATCTTTTAATGATGAGGTTAATGTTTTTGTTAGTTTTTTTATTTTTGTATTTGCGATATCACAATTCTTACTATTTATTAAATATTTTTTTAAAGATTTCTCTTTATTTTTTTCATTTAATACAGAGTTTTGAATTTTATATTTGTTGTTTAGTAATATGTAATTGAGATTATGCTCCATAATGTTTAATATATTTAGTTCTGTCTTTTTAAATGAATTAATATTAATTAGTGTTACGTAATTTGCTAATGTTTTTTTAGAATCATAATAACTTAATATTCGAGAATACATATAAAATGTTTCACTATATGGAATGTTTCCTAGGCTACTTATTGCATAATTTGGGGCGATTTTGTATTGGTTTGTGAATTCTAAAATATTTTTTGTAATCTGTAAGTATTCATTTAAGTAAATTATTCCATTTATTTGTTTATAATTTTGATTTTTAGCACTATTTAGGCTCTTTAGTTTTATAGATGTTTTCATTGATTTTTTAATATTTAAAATAGATTTAATCATTAAATAATAGATTTCTTCATTACTAAAATAAGTTTCATTAATTTTAATTCTTCTAGGTATTTTTCCATTTTTTTCAATGTATTCCTTAAAATCAGTTGATAATTGGGTTATTGTTTTTAAAGGAACTTCTTTAATCACTTTAATTTTTTTAGAGCTTGTTTTTGAATAATTATTTGTTCCTTTAAATTCAAATTTTGCAATAAAATTAGAGTTTATATCAAATTTAAATTTAGCTATTCCTTTTTTGTCTGTGTATTTTTTATAATATTTTGTATTATTGTTATATTGTATTATACAGTAGATTTTAGCATTATTAATTTTTATTCCTTTTGTATCTTCTAATTCTACTTTGATATTTTGGCTGTTGTATGTTATGTTGCTTAAAATTTGAATATTTGTTTTTAATTTTATATCAACATTTTTAGATGTTGTATTTGATTTTGATGATGTGTTTTTATTAGTTATTGTGTCTTCGTTTGTGGTATTTATTTTGTTTGTAGTGGTTATTTTGTTTGTTGTATTAAATGTTGTTTTTAAAATAGTTATGTTGTTGTTTTCATCTAGATTTATTGTCTTTGGATTTAACATAATTTCTTGATTTTCCTCATTAGTTACACTATTGGCCCAGCTATTTCCTATACATAAATAGAAAGCTATAATAAGTAATATCCAGAAACATGCATTTCTATTCAATTTATCACCTCTTTAATTTAAGATATGATTAAACTTCCTATAATAATGTAAAATCTTAGAGTTTTGGATTTATATTTATCTATTTTAGATTTATTTTATTATATAGGGAGTTCTGTTATTATCTTTGTTTTTATCTTTTATATTGGTTTTTAAACTTCCATTTTATGCTTTTATGCTTTTATGTTCTTTATTAGTTCAATAATTTGTTTATTTTTCTTTTTTTCTATTTTAAAGCATATTTGTATCTTATTAAAATAATTGTTATTTTGGAAATTGTTTAATAAATTAAAAATAATATATATTATAAAATCAATAATATTATTATAAAATTAGTACAGTTTGATTCTGTAATTTAT
>JAKSUF010000164.1 GCA_024409145.1 archaeon
TCTTAATCAAAAGAATAGAACAGAGAACAATAATTACATAACAAAACAAAAAAAATACTTACTCCAAATAAAAAAAATAACTAAAAACTAAAAAAAATAATTAACATTCTAAGAACTTTATTAAAAATGATTATTGTAAAAAATACAATGTTTAACAAATAAATAGAAAAATAATTATAAAATTTTCATAAAATAATTGATTTAAAAATTACCTATAAATTTTACGCACATTCCAAATATTCTTTGCAGCTTTTAAACCACTTCTTTTAGATGAAAAATCAAAATTATCTATTATATCCACAATTTCATTAATAGCTAATTCACTATTCAATAACAATTCATTAGAATTAACTTTGATACTTTCTAAATCAACTTTAGAAATATCTTCAATCTTAACAACAGGAATACCTAAAGATTTAGCTAAATCAACACTAGCATGTTCTTTATGAAATCCTTCTATTTTAATTGATGGAACTTCCAAAAGACCTGCTTCAATTGTCATTCCCATTCCTGCAGCATAAATAAGATATTTACAAGAACTTAAATAAGAAATCATATCAATATATTGATCTAAAACAATAGCTGAATTAGTCAAACTTTCAATAAATTCTTTATCAAACCTATATGGTGCAATAAGTACTTTCATATTCAATGATTCAACTTCATTTATTAATTTAGAGAGTTCATATTTCTTAATATCCCCACCTAAAACTAACAAAATATCAAACTTATCTTCAATTATTTTAATACTTGATTTATTAGAAGATTTATAAATATATTTTACCATAGGATATCCATGAATATTAGCTAAATTCCTAATTCCATAACCCTCTAAAACTGAAAGATAATTTTCACTAGGAACAGTCACCATATTTGCTTGAGATATAACTTCAATTGGATTATAAATATCTTGTTCAATATGTAATATAGGAATTCCTAATAAATTAGCTGCTACAATAGATTTTCTAACATCTCCTGCATTACCTACAGTAATAAGCAAATCTATATTTTTTCCATAAAGAGCTTTAAATGCTTTAAGAATATCTCTAAAAATAAGAAATGGAAGTTTATATTTAGGAGTCCCCCTCCTACCTTCACCAATACTATAAAATTCATCACAATACTCTTCAAGTAATGCCTTAGCAGGTTCTCCATGATAAAGTGCAATAATTTTATTAATTTTAAAATTTAATTTATCTAAAGAATCTAACTCATTTATTCTTTCTAAAATAGGAATAAGAGTTTTAGCAGGTGTTAATTCAGCAGCAATTGCAATATTCAATTTTTCCATAAAACTACCTTCTTAATCATTTGAATTGGATTTTGATTTAATAACATATATTAATAATAAGAATCCAATTAGATAGAAAATCCATGCAACTAAATCTGTAGGACCAGTTTCTGTCCAAATTAAAGTTTGAGCTAATATAACTCCATAAATACCAGTTATTATACTAAATTTAAAATTCTTTACCATATGTAAAGCTTTTAAAAAAGCACCCATTAAAAACATTTGAATAATCATACCCCAAGTACCAAAATCAAGAAGACTTGGACCAAATATAGTTGAAGTAATAGAGTGATTATATGATAGAACAGCTTGTCCAACTAAAACTCTAGGATCAGTAGAAGTAAAAAATCCAGTCAAAGTAGAATAAAATAGAGCACCACCTGTCATTAATTGACGATTAATAGCTCTTTCAAGAATTTTAAGTGTAAAACCTGCCCTATAAGATACTATCTCAAGAGCATTTAATCTCCAGTGTTGAGTTCCAATAGCATTAATCGCAATAAATCCAACAACAATTAAAATAACCAATATAAGTAAAACAAAAATTAATTGATATTTTAATTTGAAATCACGAGTATAATACAATGTTATAAAAGTTGAAAGAAGAATAGCAATAGGAGTAGTTCTATAACCAGTAATAGCAAATAAAAGAACACCAATTATTAAAAGAACATAATAAGATTTTCTATTAAATTTAGCTAAAAGAATATTAATAGAAGGTAAAAAAATCAAATAAGAAACTAACCAAATTTTAGTAGCTGCTTTAGCTTTTAAACTACTATCAAATAAAGGAATACCGCCTAAAGAATATAAATTAATTATTTGAAGAAGAATTCCTAATAAAACAGCACATAAAATAATTTTCTCTTCTTTTGAAAACTTTTCAAATAAGGATAATTTAATTGCAAAATTATCTTTATTTCTAAAAGAAGTAGAAGATTCTTTATAATCTTTTTTTAAAAATTTTTTAAATAAAAAATTAGTAAATAAAACTCCAAGGATAAAAAAAATCAAACCTAAAGCAATGTAAATATATAATAAAATACCTGGAGATACTAATTCATCCAAAATAGTCCATGAAGGAGTAGCTATAGCTAAAAATGCTAAAATAACGAATACAATAATAAATGGATTAAATATATCTATTTTTTCTAATTTATCTAATAATTTCATTTTACTCCCTCATAAATACAATTATTATCCTTCAAATCTATAACAGAACTTTCAATACCCTCAATCAGAACATAAAATTACTCTTCAAATTCCTCAACAGAACTTTCAATACCCTCACAATCAGAATCAGACTTAGTTTTACTAGCATTTTCTATATTTTCTAAACGAGAAGTTTCATAAGATTCTAACTCTTCATAAGTCATTCCAAATTCATCATTATTAGTGAATTTATCAGCAAAATCTAAGAATTTATTAGCAAACTTAGATAAAGGACCAAATTTAGATGCAAAACCTCTGAATTGAACAACATCATCATGAGATAAAGTTTTAAGAACTAAAATCATTACAAAGTAGATTATAATTCCTAATATAATACCTACAACTAAACCGATAGTAGAAGCTGGAAGAATTAATGCAGGAATCGCCATGACTAAAGAAGCTATTATAATTTTAATTAAAAATTTAAATGGAGGTTTAGTTTCGGTAATCTTATTAGTGAAATAAACCATTGGAATCATCATTAAAATTGATGAAATTGTAGTAGCTAAAGCTCCACCTTCAATTCCATAAATAGGAATTAAATACCAACCAACAATAGCAGTTACAATAGTACCAATAATCAAAATATACATTGGTATTCTAGGATTTCCAATACCTTGAACAATACTCGCACTCATAGCATATACAGAATAGAAAGTCATACCTATAACTAAAATAGAAAGAGCTATAGCTCCATTCATATATGATGAATTCGTAAAGTAAACAAGACCCATAATGCCTTTTGCAAATACTGCAATTCCTACACACATAGGAATTACAAAGAACATACCATATTTATAAGTATCAGTAACATATTTCTCAAGAAGAGGTCTGTTTTTAATTGCATAAGCCTCTGAAACTGCAGGTAAAATAGTTGTTGCAAGAGAATTTGAAACAACTAAAGGTAATCTTGCAATAGGATCTGCTGCTGTGAAATAACCAATCAAACTTGATGTTAAAAATACACCCATTATTAAAGTACATGCACTATAAATACCCATTTCAGCTAAAGCAGTGATTGAAACAGGAATAGCAAATAAAATTAAAGTTTTAGCAAGACTTAATTCTTGTTTAAAACTAAATTCAAATCCTGGACTTTTAGGTGGTAAATACTTATTCATGAATTTTTTAAAGATATAAATCGCAGAAATTGAAGAAGCAATAAATCCAAGAACAGAACCTAAAACTGCACCAAAAGTTGAAAGTCCGATAAGTACAAGAGCAGTAGCTCCTAAAATCATTACAATTTGTTCAATAGCTCTTGTATAAAGAATATATTCCATTTTATATACAGATTGAAATGCTCCTCTAAAAGCCCCAACAATTACACTAAATGGAGTAATTAAACCAACTGCTTGAAGAGGTAAAAGAGAAATAGGTTTATTGAATATATCATAAGCAATCCATGGAGCAGCAATAAATACCATTACAAAACCAAAGAATATTCCAAGAATAACCATTATTTTTAAAGAAGTATATACTGTTTGTCTTGCAAGATCATATTCTTCTAATGCATTATATTCAGCTGCATACTTTGCAATAGCTGGAGGTAAACCTCCTGCGGACAAAATCTGAAATATACCTTGGAATGGAGTAGTAAGTCCTAGAATACCATAAGCAGCAGGACCTAAAAGAGATGCCATAAGAAATCGGTAAATATATCCTCCAACACGGAAGATAATATTCCCAAGAAAAATAATCACACTACCTTTAACAATTTTCGAAGCCATAGAATCACCAATAATTACAATAAACTAAATTAAATAATTATATTAAATTTAATTTATGTTAGTATATAAATTTAATGAAAATATATAAAAAACACAAATTTGATTAAATTGATTTAAAATTAAAAACTTAAAGAGAAAAATAAAGATGAAAA
>JAKSUF010000165.1 GCA_024409145.1 archaeon
AAGTATTCCTAAAATTAGTCAAATAATCTATATTATTAAATAAAATTAATTACAAATATATAATATTATAATATATTATATAATTTAAGAACATGATTTTAAAGAATTATACTTACAATAACAATTTTATAAACATTACAAAAGGGATATTATGGAAGAACATATAGATTTATTTAAAAAAATAATATCAAAAGTAGAACAAAAAGTAGATTATGTTGATATTAGAGCAGGAAAAGGAACCAACACCAGCATTATTATGAAAGATAGTAAAATCCAAGAAATAAATAGTGGAATCTCACTTGGTGCAAGAATAAGAGTATTAAACAATGGTTCTTGGGGTTTTGCTTATACCAATGATTTTACTAAACTTGAGGAAATATCTGAAACTGCAATAAAAATTTCAAATGCATTAACTGGAGATATTGAACTTTCAGAAGAAGAAATTATTGAAGATAAAATAAAGTCACAAGCTAAAATCCAATTTAAAGATGTTAGTATTGATGAGAAAAAAGAGATAATTGCAGAAGCAGATAAAGCAACACATATTGATAAAAAAGGTGTGGACATAAGTACTACAATAAGCTATTCAGATAGTGAAGCTAAAAATGCATTTGTGAGTAGTGAAGGAAGTAGTATTTTAATGGATAGTTCCAGAGTAGGTTTATTCCTTAATACAGTAGCTTCAAATGGAGAACTCATCCAATTTAGTCATGGAAGTTTAGGTGGTGCAAGAGGTTTTGAAGCTATAACTGACAATGATATTGAAGGATTCAGTAGAGAAATTGGAGAAAATGCTGCAAAATTATTAAGTGCAAAAGCAGCGCCTTCTGGAAGATTCCCAATTATTACAGATAATCTTTTAACTGGAGTATTTATTCACGAAGCAGTTGGACATGCAGTAGAATCTGATTTAATATTACAAGATGATTCTATATTAAAAGACCAAATGAATAAACAAATAGGATCAGATATTGTTAATATTTATGATGATGCAAGTAATCCTAAAGGTTTTGGTTATTATCCTTATGATGTAGAAGGTGTAAAGACTTCTAAAAACCAAATTGTAAAAAATGGAGAACTTATCTCAACATTATCTTCAAGAGAAACCGCTGCAAAATTAGGTAAAAAATCATCAGGTAATGCACGTTCTTCAATTAGTAACCAACCAATTGTAAGAATGAGTAATACATATCTTGAACCTGGAGATATGAGCTTTGAAGAACTTATTGAAGATATAAAAGATGGAATTTATCTTAAAGGTTCAAGAGGTGGACAAGTAGATACTGGAAAAGGAATTTTCCAATTTAATGCAGATGAAGCATATAAAATAGAAAATGGAGAACTCACAACTCAATTTAGAGATGTTTCATTATCTGGAAATATTCTTGAAACATTAAAAGGAGTAGATGGAATTGGTTCTGACTTTAAACTTAGTGTAGGATTCTGTGGTAAAGGAGGTCAAACAGCACCAGTAGGTGATGGAGGACCACATACTAGAATCTTAAATGCATTAGTTGGAGGAAGTAGCTAATTAAAATTAATCAAAAATAAAAAAAATATATTTAAATAATCAATAGAGTAGATAAAATGATTAAAAAAGAAGATGGAGATTATCTAATTAATATAGCTAAAGAATCTATTGAAACATATGTTAAAAAAGATATTAAAATTAACCCTCCAGAAGACTGTCCAGATAATTTAAAAGAAAATTTAGGTGTTTTTGTTACATTAAATAAAAATAATAATTTAAGAGGATGTATAGGATATCCAGAACCTATAATGCCTCTGATTAATGGAGTTATAGACTCTGCAATATCTGCTGCAATTAATGATCCTAGATTTCCAGAAGTATCTGAAAATGAACTACATGAATTAGAATATGAAATTACAGTACTTACTAAACCAGAATTAATAAAAGTTGAAAAAGTAGAAGACTATCCTAAAAAAATAAATATTGGTGAAGATGGACTTATTATTGAAAAAGGATTTTTTAAAGGACTTCTTTTACCACAAGTAGCTACTGAGTATAATATGAAAAGTGAAGAATTTTTAACTCAAACTTGTATTAAAGCAAATATAAGTCCTAATGCATGGTTAAATGAAAAAGTAGATATTTATAAATTTCAAGGAAAAATATTCAAATAGTCTAGAAGGTATAAATTAAAAATATGCTTTCAGAATAACTAAAAATTTATAAATTTAAAATAATGCTCCTTTAAAATAATGGTCAAATAACTAAGAATTTATAAATTTAAAATAATGCTCCTTTAAAATAATGGTCAAATAACTAAGAATTTATAAATTTAAAATAATGCTCCTTTAAAATAATGGTCAAATAACTAAGAATTTATAAATTTAAAAGACAAAATATACAAATAAGAAAAGTATAAAAATGAATAATACCAAATTATGATAATATTATATAAATTTAAAGAGGAATAAACATGATGATACCAACAATACCTACCCCTGAAGAGATTTTAGATAAAGGTTTCAGCAGAGGTAAAAAAGCAGCAGATTTAAAAAGAAATGATAAAATACCTAAACACTTAAAAGGAAAAAAACTTGAAGAAATAAGAGTAATAACTTCTTGTCAAGTTATTAAAGATAAATTAAAAATGATTTTAGATCGTACCCCTAAAGTAGAAGAACTTCCAGAATTTTATCAAGATTATATCGATATTACTGTAGGTGTAGATGATTTTAAACAAGCATTAGGTGCTTTAAATTGGGCATTTGGAATTATAACTCAACTTGAAAAAGATTATGCTGCAAGAATCAGAAGATCATCTTCAGAAAAATCAGCAGGCATAAGAAAACAAGCATATGGTAGAATTTCATCAGTAGTTCATAAGATTGAAAAAGACTTAGACTTTTTAGACTTTGCAAAATCTCAACTTAGGAATTTCCCTACTGTGGATTTTGATGCAATAAGTATTGTAATTGCAGGATTCCCCAATGTAGGAAAATCAACATTACTTACACAAATTACAGATGCAGAACCAAGAGTAGCTAACTACCCATTTACAACCAAAGGTATCCAAATAGGTCATTTTGAAAAAAAATGGAAACATTATCAAATAATTGATACTCCAGGTCTTCTTGATAGACCAATAGGAGATATGAATGATATTGAGTTAAATGCTATGGTGGCACTTGAACATTTAGCAGACGCAATTTTATTCATATTCGATGCATCCGAAACTTGTGGTTATGCATTAGAAAACCAATTTAATCTTCTTGAAGAAATTAAAGAGATTTTCAATGCTCCTATGATCTTCTTATTTAATAAAATGGATATTGCAGAATACAATGGTGAAAGACATGATTATATCCAACAATATATTGATAGAACTGAAGACCCATTACTCATATCTGCAGCAGAAGGAGAAGGCCTTGAGGAAATCGTGAAATTAATCACATCTGTTCAAAAAGTAGATCGTTCTAAAAAGTTAGAGAATGAAGAATACAATGAAGATAATTATTTTGATTTAACATAAGTAACTTAAAATGATTAAAATCAAAAATAAAGAACATATACTAAACAAAATAAGAAAAGTGAATAATTTACTTTTAATAACAAAAAGATATTAAAATAGAAAAGTATATAAACTACATTTAACTATATATCAACAACAAAATTTAAACAAATTTAAAGAGGTGAAATTATGGTCGATGTAGAAGAAATAAAAGAAAACATTGAAAACAAAAAAGAAGAAGCTAAAAAAGACATAAAAGAAAAAAAAGAACAAGCAAAAGAAGACTTAAAAATAAAAGCTGAAGAAACTAATGAAAAAGTAAACGAACAAATCGGCGAAAAAATTAATAAAAGTAAAGAATTCGCAGATAGTCTTGGAACAAACCTTGGAAAAACCTTCGATAATACAGTTATTGTTCTTAAAGAGATGCAAAGCAAATTAGATACTAAAGTACAAGGTTATAAAGAAAGCAGTGCTGTTTCAATCCCTATCGATTTAGTTAATGCTAAAGATTATTACTATATCCAAGCAGCATTATCTGGTGTAGCAAAAGAAGATATTGAATTAGAAGCATCTGAAACCTCAATTAGTATTACTGCAGAGTTCAAAAATATATTCAAAAATATAGAAAGTAATGGACCTCAACCAGAACATATAATTAAAGGATTAAAAAATGGTAAAGCAATGAGAACCATACACCTTGGTAATGAAATTAAAATGGATGAAATTTCTGCAAAATTCCAAGATGGATGTTTATTCTTAGAAATTCCAAAACAACATGTTGAAAAAAGAAAAATAAACATTGATTAACATCAATGTTTTATATTTTTTTGAAAACAAATTTAATTTTAATAAATACGAACAATACAAAAAACAGAAAAA
>JAKSUF010000166.1 GCA_024409145.1 archaeon
ATACAAGTTAATATATTTTTATTTAGTGAGTACTTGACAGGTACTAGTATCTTAAAAACCTCTTTTTTACTATTTATATTTATAATTTCCGAAAAATATGCAAAAACGGCTACAAAAAGTACCTAAAAATATGCAAAAATGACTGTAAAAAGTACCTAAAAATATGCAAAAATGGTTGTAAAAAGTACCTAAAAATATGCAAAAATATCAAAAAACGTTGATTTTATGAGACTTTAATGATATAATATAAATATATGATGATTTTGGAGGAATAAGTATGTTAAAAAGAAAAATTTATGATGAATTTTTATCTTGGAAAAATGAAAGAAAAAATAACAAGATAAAAGAATGTTTAACAATTTATGGTGCTAGACAAGTTGGTAAATCATTTATAGTAAACGAATTTGGTAAAAATGAATATAAATCATATATAGAAATTAATTTTGTAGAAAATCCAGAATATAAAGAAATTTTTGATGGATCATTAGAAGCAGATGAGATATATAAGAAGATGTCTTTATATATACCTAATTTTAATATTACAGAAAATGATACATTGATTTTTTTAGATGAAATTCAATTATGTGGTAATGCTCGAACAGCTCTTAAATTTTTAGCATGTGATTTTAGATGTGATGTTATTACATCTGGATCATTACTTGGACTTAGATATGGAAAAGATGCTGATGGTAATGTTACAAAAGTAGAATCATATCCTGTTGGTTATGAAAGACAAATTACATTACATTCTTTAGATTTTGAAGAATTTGTTTGGGCATTAGGATATGATGATAAAGTAATTGGTTCTTTAAAAGAATATTATGATAAAAAAGAAAAAGTACCTGCAAGTATAAATACAAAGTGGCAAAATTTATTTAGAGAATATATTGTTGTTGGAGGTATGCCAGAAGTAGTAAATGAATATGCACTGTCAAAAGATTTTAATAAGGTTCATAGAATACAAGAAAAAATAGTAGATAGTTATAAAGAAGATATAACAAATCATGCTAAAGGAAGTGAAAAAGAAAAGGTAAGAAAATGTTATGATACAATTCCTAATTCTTTAGCAAAAGAAAACAAAAAATTTAAATATGGTGATGTAATAAATAAAGCAACAAGAAGAAATTTAGAAGATAGCATTACATGGCTTATAGATACAAATATGGTTATAAAGTGTAATAATATAGAAACACCTACTATACCACTAAAATATTATGCAAGAGAAGATTACTTTAAATTGTATTTGAATGATACAGGCTTATTAATGTGTCTTTATGGAAAAGAAGCTAAGAAAGGAATAATTAACGATACATTAAAAGGTAGTGGTAAAGGTGGTATATATGAAAATGTAATCGGTGATTTGTTATTTAAGAAAGGATATAATTTGTTATTCTATAAACCAAATGAAGATAAAGAAATAGAATTCTTAATAGAATATGATGAAAATGTAATACCTATTGAAGTAAAAGCAAGTAATAATAGAACAGCATCACTTAATACATTTATAAGTACATATAAACCAGATATATCATATAAATTAATATCAGGTAATATTGGTTATGCTGATGGTAAGTATACACTTCCTCATTATATGATTATGTTTATATAAAATGATTTTGAAAAATAAAATTTAAGCAATAAAAATGAATGATAAAAAAATTTATCATTCATTTTTTGTTAAATATTTTTTGATTTATTATTTATCAATGTGATAAGCAAGTGTTCCATCGCTCATTAAACTAAATTGTACTTTAAATTCTGCAATATAGTTATCAGCACCTTCCCATGATCTGTAATATCTTAATGTAACAGTAGTTGTTTTTGGTTCACCTTTAACAAATACTTCTTGTGGATCTTGTGCATTGATGTGTACGAAGAAGTTTCCTCCTCCACCTACTAATCCTTTTTCACTTGAAGCTGCTAAGTATTCAATATCTCCATCAACATAAGCAACTGATCCTCTAAATGAACTAGATTGATCATATACATACCATTGATATCCTGTTGTAGGATTTCCTGATAAACTTAATAAGTATGATCCATCTTTGTTATCTGTAATATGACAATCATATGAGTAACTATTGTGATCAAAGTCATCTTCTACACCAAAGATTTTTGTTTCATTATTTTCATCATCTTTTGTTTCATTTTCTTTTTCATCATTAACTTCTGCATATGATTTTTCATCAAATTCAACATAGTATGTTGCAGTTTCATATCTTCCTGCTTCTTTATAAAGCATAATTTCTTTAGCTAATCTAAAGTGTCCATTACTCATTTTGAAAGCTGCAAGAACTTCAGTTAATTCAACTTTATTGTTTTCTTCGCTAAGAACATATGCCTTATCTACGAATGCAAGTAATCCTTCTTCAGTTTCAACTTCATTCCATTCTAATGTTTTTGGATCTTGTTTTTCAATAGTGAATGCTTGACCAAATCCTAATTCACCATCAACTTCTGTTCCATCATAACAAACATTGATAGTTAAGTAATCTCTAGTTTGTTCAACAAGTTCAAGGCTAACACCCCAAACATCTTTTAAGTCATCATCATTAATGTTTTTATTACATGCAACTAATGTAAGAGAAAAACATAATGCTAAAACTGTTAGTAAAAATTTTTTCATTACTAATTCCTCCAATATATTTATTTTTTTAAAACTATAATAATAGACTAACATAAAATTTTTAAGTTTCAATTTAATTGATAGAAATAATATATGAAGAAATATTTGAAATAATATTTGAAATAAAAAATAAAAAATAATAATAAAAAACCTTTCGTATGTAATACGAAAGGTAAATAAAGAAAGGAGCTATGTATATAATCACATTTGAATATTTTGGATTATTTATTTTGGATTTTATATATTTTAAAAAAAGAAAGGTTTATTTTTTAAAATTATATACATAGCATGGTGTTAAAAAATGAAAAAAACATTGATTAACATTTAACAACTTTTTACTTATACTAAACATTTATTTATAAAAACTTTTGCTTTGTTTTTATGAATTTATTATACAACGCTTTAGAATATTTTCATAATCAGAATGATATAAAAAAAGACAAATAATTGTTTGTTTTTAATGTTTTATAAAAAATATTAAAAAAATATAATAAATTTTAAATATTATATTTAAGTATAAATATATCGAAAAAAGATAAAATATACCGATTTTCTAGTAGATTTTATCTAAAATCTACTAGAAAACCCTAAAATTATATATACAACTAGTAGATTTTATGCTATAATATACTAATAAAAAGCTATTTATATCTCTATTATAAAGAAAGGAGTAAGTATGAAGAACATTAATGATTATGAAGAACTAAAAGGTATATATTATAGTGATAAAACACCAGATAAAGAAGAATACAATAAAGAATACAATCAAAGAATTAATAGTACATTTTCTATAATATATGATATTGCTATTAATGATAATCCATTATTCTTATGTATTACTCCAGAAATATATAATTTAACAACATCATTTTTAAATAAGAAAGAAGAATTAAATAATTTAATAAAAAATACAAGATCTGAAATCATTACTAATTATTCTTATTTAACATTACTTAATGAAATAGAAAATACAAATAAGATTGAAGGAGTTACTAGTACTAAAAAAGCAATTTCTAATACATTAGATATTATTAACTCTAATAGAAAAGTAGAAATAAAAAATAGTGAAGAAAATAGATTATATGGTATGGTAAAAAAATATTTAATGCTTACTAATAATTCTAGTTGCGATAAAAATGATGAAAGTAAAAATGATAATAAAAATATTTTAAAATTAAATACATCTAATGATATTAGAAAATTATATGATGAAATATTATTTGAAGAAATTAAACATAATAGTAAAGATGATTTGCCCGATGGGAAATGTTTTAGAAAAAATCCTGTATATATTTTAAGTGATATTGGTAACAAAATTCATGAAGGAATTTCTGGTGAAAAAAATATAATTAAATATATGGATAAAGCATTAGAAATACTTAATGACAAATCTTATGAACTAATAAATATCTGTGTGTTTCATTATTTATTCGGATACATTCATCCATTCTATGATGGTAATGGAAGATTAAATAGATTTATAACAAGTTATAAATTAAATGAATATTTTGATAATACATTAGTAGGATTAAAATTATCACAAGTAATATATAAAACAAGAAATGCATATAATAAATCATTTAAAATTACTAATGATGTGTTAAATAAAAGTGATGCAACATTATTTGTTACATATATGCTTAGTACTATAAATAATGATATAGAAGAATTAATAAATGATTTAACAAGTAGTAATAAAAAATATGAAAGTTATAAAAATAAGCA